>JBFLWO010000031.1:0-11321 GCA_040757755.1 Actinomycetota bacterium | reverse complement strand
GCCGTCTGCCGGGCCGCAGCCGCCGCACCCACCGGCGGGTGCATGCGCCGCCGCCGCACCGCACACCAGCTCGTCGGCCTCCACCGACCAGCGCCGCCGCGTGCCGAGCGGGGCGGGGGTGATCCCCCGCCGCCCGAGCTCCGACGCCGCGAACCCCGCCGCGAGCCGACCCAGCGCCCGGTACACCGGCGTCTGCGCCGCGCCCGACACCGCCGTGCCGAACGGGCCCAGCCAGCGACCCACGTGCTCGCGCAGGAACGAGTCCTCCGCATCCCCGCACACCTCCGCGTCCTCCGCGCGCCCCTCCTCCACGGCGGCCGCCCGCCGCAACGCGAGAAACGACAGGAACTCCAGCTCGCACGCCACGTGGTCCGGGCGGTCCCCCTCCGGACCCGCCACCCGCGCCCCGAACGCCGCGTAGAACCCCGCGACGTCCGACATCTGGCGCGCCTGGCGGAACGGGTCCCCCTCGTACGACCCCTCGTACGGCGGGCAGGGGCACTCGCAGTCGAACAGCCGCGCGTGATCCACCTCCAGGTCCTCGGGCGCCGCACCGTCGATGCCGGCGACGAGCGCGGCGAGAAGCTCCCGCTCCTCGCCGGCCGCGTCCTGCGCCAGCACGGCCGCGCATGCCGCCACACGCCCCACCGCCTCGGCCGTCGGCACCCCGAAGCCGAGGGACAGAAGCTGTGCCCGTGCCGCGCACGCCAGCGCCGCATCCACCACCGCGTCCCGGGTCATGCCGCAACCTCCAGCGTCACCCAGTCCGCGAACTGCTTGCGGGAGCCGCGGTTGCCGCGGTCCCCCAGCCACAGGGCGAACGCCACCGGCCACGACGAGCCCGGCACGAGCGCCGCCCCCGCCGGGGCCCGCTGCATCGGGATGGAGAGCGCCACCCTCCACCAGCCGTCCTCGTGCACGCCGCGCCCCGCCGCCCGCTGCTGCGGAAGCGACGCGAGGGTGCCGAAGCCCTCCGCCACCGCCTCCTCCACCGGCGACGTGCGGCCCAGCTGGGCCAGGGGGTTCCCCGCGTGCCGGCCCGGGTAGTAGACGACGGCGGCGTCCCCGAGAAGCTGGTCCGGGGTCGTGTCGTGCACGACGCGGGGGAAGATGTCGGCCACCCCCGTGCGGTGACCGGAGTCGATGTCGCGCTGCCACGTGGCGCGCCACTGCAGGATGTGCACCGCCTGGCCGGGGCCCCCCATCGCCACCGACGGCGGCTTCGCCCCGGACGCCGCCGGGATCTGCACCGCCACCGCGTCCTGGAACCGGGCCAGGCTCGCCACGTCGTCCGCGTCCGGGTCCTCCCAGTCCAGCCGAAGCGCCAGGCTCGTGCCGTCGTGCAGGGCCCGCACCGTGACGTCCCCGATGCCGAGGGCATCGAGAGCCGGCTGCGTGATCGTCTGCGCGGCCAGCAGCACCCGGATCGCCTCCGCGCGACCCCACGCGCCCGCCCGGGGGTCGTCCCCCGGGACCGGGTCCGGGACGCGCGCCGCCACCACGCGGTCCCCCAGGTCCGGCCGGTCGCCGCCCGACTTCCAGATCGCGACGCCCGCCGCCGCGCCGACGGCCGCCACTCCCGCCGCGCCGAGGAGCGCCCCCCGGGTCATCGAATCGCCCACCGCCGCCTCCTCAGGTGTTGTGGCGGAAGCCGGTCACCGGCTCGCCCTTGATGTCCGTGGGGTACGACCCGTCCCGCACGATCGTCGGCTCCTTCAACGGGACGCTCACGAGCTCGGCGCCCGACCGGTCGTAGGCGGTCGCCACGCCCTTCTTCACCTCGAAGCGGTGGATGATCCTCTCCGTCGCCCCGAACAGCATCAGACAGCCGAGAAGCTCGGGGTCGTCCTTCGCGTTCAGGTACGTCTCGATCGCCTTCTCCACCCCGGGACCGAAAAGCTGCGTCGTGTAGTCGGCGGGGACGTGCACCGGCGGGATGTAGTACACGTTCGGCTCCAGGCCGAGCTGCGGGTACAGCGGCAGCGCCACCTTCCGCCCGTGCACCAGGAAGTCCGCCGGGTTGTGGGGGTCCGCCGTGTCGGGGGTCGACACGAAGTCGGTGAGCCGCAGCCTCCCGATGCACACCGTCGTGCACTGTGACTGCAGGCCCTGCTCCACCTTCGGGTAGCAGCCGATGCACTTCTCGCTGACCCGGGTCTCCAGGTTGAACATCGACTTCTTGTAGGGGCACGCCTGCACGCACTCCTGGTAGCCGCGGCAACGCTCCTGGTCGATCAGGACGATGCCGTCCTCGTCGCGCTTGAAGATCGCCTGGCGGGGACAGGCCGCCAGGCACGCCGGGTACGTGCAGTGGTTGCAGATCCGCTGCAGGTAGAACATCCACATGTCCTTGTGGGGCATGTCGGGGATGTACGTCGTCTCCCCCGCCATCCCCGTCGGCTCGTCCTCGCCGAGGTTCGGGAAGGTCCAGTCGTCGGAGTCCGGCAGCCACCCGAGCACCCGCTCGCCCTCCGGCGCCGCCTCGAAGACCGTCTGGCCCGCGTACTCGTCGCCCTTCCATGCCTGGCTTCCGAGGCGGTCCAGGATGTTCACGTCCCAGCCCGTGGGGTAGAAGCCGAACGGCTTCGTCTCGATGTTGTTCCAGAGCATGTACTCCTGGCCCTGGCCCCACGTCCACGTGGACTTGCAGGCGATCGTGCACGTCTGACACTGGATGCACTTGTTCGTGTCCATGATCATGCAGAACTGCCGCTTCGGGCGGTGGCCCTCGTACGGGCACTCCATCTCCCGCCCGAGCTGCCAGTTGAACACCTTCGCCATCGGGTCAGCTCCTCGTCGCGTAGCCGCCGGACATGTACCGGGTGAGCGCCTCGGACGGCGCGCCCGGGCGCAGCCCCAAGGTCATGGGGCGCCACAGCCCCTCCCCGCCCGGGCCCCCCTCCTCGGCCTTCTCGATCTTGATGAAGCCCTCCTTCGGGGCCCCGGACACCGAGTGGACGTCGGCCTCGAACCCCACGCCGATCACGTGGCCGAAGTAGTTCTTCCGCACCATCGTGTCGGTCTGCTGCGTGGGCCGCAGGTACGCCCGGGTCCCGGACTGGTGGCTTCCGTGGCGGAACAGCGACACGTACCCCGTCGCGGGGTTTCGCGCCGGGGCGCCCGGCGTGTCGCGCTGCGCCTTCACGGTCCCCGGCGTCGCCGCGTACATGTTGAACCAGCACCGGATCACGCCGGGCGGCATGCCCGGGTAGATGCGGGCGCGCATCATCACGCGCGCCACGTCGTAGAAGTCGTCGTCCTCCTTCCAGCCGCGGTACGGGCGGTCCTCCGGGTCCGCGTCGAGCCAGATGTAGTCGCCGTCGCGGACCCCGGCCTCCTTGGCGTCCGACGGGTTCAGCTCCGCGTACGCCTCGCCGGTCCAGGGGGTGCGCGGGTCACGCCGGTACACGTCGCCGAACGGGCCGAACAGCATCGAGATCCAGTCCATGTCCACCGCGGTGGAGTGCGCGCCCCAGCGGTACTTCGGCGTCTGGAAGACGAAGCGGTACGCCGAGTCCTTCTCGTTCAGCGGGTGCTTCGCCGCGCGCAACTGGTCCCAGGTCAGCACCACGTTGCGGGTCTGGCGCGTCTCGATGTCGCGCCGGTCCTCCGGCACGCCGTAGTCCTTCGGGCGGCGCGGCGCGATCGACGGGTGCTCCTTGTTGGAGAGGATCGCGTTCGGGTCGTACCTCGACGCGTCGACCGGCTCGCGCCACACCGGCAGCATCTCGCCCGCCGCCCGGAACTCGGGCTCCGGCCGGTAGAACTCCAGCCGGCCGGTGCGCGTGTACCAGGGCTTGTCCTCCTGGCGCTGCTCCCACCCGCCGTGCCGCGGGTAGGTGCGGGTGTTCATCAGGAACGGCACGCCGCCGGCGCAGGAGTCGTGCAGGTCCGCGAACGTGTAGCCGTGCGTGTTCGGCGAGCCCGCGAGGATGCGCTGCAGGTACGGCGCGGGGTCCCCCTCCAGAACGCCCTTCCAGTACCGCTCCATCCGGGGCTCCCCGACGAGCCGGCCGAGCTCCTTCGCGACGAGCGCGAGGATCTCGTAGTCGCTGCGCGTGTCGTGGATCCGCTTGAGCGGCGTCTTCGGGAACGCGAGCAGGAACGGGTTGGTGCAGCTCGCCGTCATGTCCGGCTGCTTGAACTCCGCCCACGAGTCGGCGGGGAACACGATGTCGCTGTACTCGCACGAGCTGGTCCAGAACCACTCGTTGCAGAACACGGCCTCCTGCTGCGGCAGCGTGTTCTTGATCACGTCGAACGACCACTTCGCGTTGCCGAGCAGCGAGTTCGAGTTGCCGAACCAGATCAGCTTGCTCGGCGTCGGCATGTGCGTCGCGCCGGTGACGATCTCGTCGCCCATCTTCAGCGGGCGCTCGCCGTAGTTCCAGTAGTGGGCCGACTCCGCCTTGTAGAACTTCTTGATCCGGGCCCGCTGGGTGAGGTCCTCCTCGATGTCGAACGGGTCCTCCAGGATCCACTGCGGCACCGCCTGGAACAGGGAGCCGCGGTAGTTGCCCGCGTAGCTCGACACGTTCCCGGTCAGGTGCCCGATGTTGTCGGTGAGCGCCGCGACGAGGAACTGGGTGCGCCCGAACAGGTCGTTGTTGAAGTAGTGGTTCGGGCCCATGCCGGCGGCGAGGAGCGTGCGCCGCTTGTTCGCGGCGAGCTGGCGGGCCAGGCGGCTGATGGCCTCCTGCGGCACCGACGTGACCTCGGACGTCGTCTTCAGGTCGAAGGTGTCGTCGAGGTACTGCTTCAGCAGGTCGAAGACGGGGCGGGCCTCGACGGTGTCGCCGTTCGCCAGCGTCACCGTGAACGTGCCCTCGAGCGCCGCGTCGACCGGCATGCGGGCGCCGACCTGGTCGCGGGTCACGACCACCGTGCGGCGGCGGCGCGCGTCCCACACCACGAAGTCGCCCCACTGCTCGCGGAGCTCCGTCGGGATGATCTGCTTGCCGACGGTGAACGGCGGCGGCGGCGGGTCCGTGAGGATCGCCTTCTGCGGCTTCGTGACCGCGTAGTTCGTGAGCTCCCCCGGGGTGTAGCCCTCCACGACGTCGCGGGCGTTCAGAAGCTCGCCGGTGTCGGACCGCACGAGGAGCGGCAGGTCGGTGCGCTGCACCACCGCCTCGCGGTCGAACAGGCGCTTCGCGATCAGCTCGCGCGCGACGCCCAGGAAGAGCGCCGCGTCGGTGCCGGGGCGGAGGATGATGACCTCGTCCGCCTTGTTCGACGTCGGGTTGTAGTCGGCGCTGATGTTGATGATGCGCGTGCCCTTCAGGCGCGCGTCGCCGAGCCAGTGGCCGTCCGGCATCTTCGTGCAGATCCAGTTCATCCCGATCAAGAGGACGAGCTTCGCGTGCTCGGCCGCGAACAGGTCGACGTCGACGGTCTGGCTGCCGGTCACCATCGGGTGACCCGGCGGCAGGTCGGTGTGCCACGCGTAGTTGTCGAACGCGCGGCTGCCGACGATCTCCTCCGCGGGGACGTCCGGGCGGAGCTTCCGGTCGAGCAGCGCGAGCATGTTCGCGAAGCGGTAGAAGCCGAAGACCCGGCCCACGCCGAGAAGCGGCATCCCGCCGCGCATCTTGATCGCCTGCACGCCGGCGCCGTGCATCGCCTCCACCATCGCCGGCTCGTACCCCTGGGCGAGGAGCTTCTTCTTGCCCTCCTCGCCGTTGTACGTCCTCGCGACGTCGGCGATGACCTTCGCCGCCATCGCCGTCGCCTCGTCCCAGCCGACCCGCACCCACTTGTCGTGGCCGCGGACCGTGCGGTCCATGTCGGGGGCGCCGTCCTCGCCGCGGGGCATGCCGGCGTCCACCCACTCCTTGAACCCCTTGCGCACCATCGGCGCCTTCACGCGGCGCTCGCTGTAGATGCGGCGGCCCAGCACCAGGCCCTTCTGGCAGCAGCGGGGGTCCCACCGGTGGGACGCCGTGTTCCCCACGAGGTCGGTCGCCTTGCCGTACCCGTAGGTGGGGCTGATCCGGACGATCACGCCGTTCTTGAGGTGCGCGCGCAGCAGGCAGTTGTGGGTGTCGTTCGGCGCGCAGGTGAAGACGAAGGAGCCGTCCTCGGAGAACTGGTCGCGATACACCTTCTCCCACGACCTGTCGGGCGTGTCGACCAGCGGGTTGCCGAGCGTGCCCGCGCCCGACGCGCCGGACGCCGCCTCGAGGTGGCGTGGCGCGAGGACGAGCTCCCCGGCCGCCGCCCCCGCCCCCGCCGCGAGGGCCCTTCGCAGCAGGTCACGTCGTGAGAGGCCACCATCGCCCATGCCGTCCCCCTTCATGCGTGCCGGTCCAGTCCGACGGTATGTCGCATCTGTTGCGACGCCATCAGCGGAAAAATCTGAGCGCACGTGCGGGGAAACACGGGCGCCCGGACGGGGGTGTCCCGCCACCGACGTCCGGGGGTTGCGGCACCGCGGACCACCGCGCCCGGCGGGCGGCGGGGGAATGCGGCGAGCCCGCCGGGAGCCCGGCGCCCCCGCCGCAACGGGACGTTCGGCGGGTCCCGCGGACGGCTTCGGCGCGCCCCCGCGGGTAGCCTCCCCGCATCGGCGCCGTGTGCGACACTGCGCCGCCCGTCACCCCTGCTCCGGAGGAATGCGTGATCCGAGCGCTCGCGCCGCCAGAGCTGTGCGCCACCACCGTGCGCACGCTCTCCATCGATGCCATCGAGGCGGCCAAGAGCGGGCATCCGGGCGCCCCGATGGGGCTCGCGACGATCGGCTGGAGGCTGTTCACCGGCCCCCTCCGCCACTCCCCCGCCAACCCCGCGTGGCCGGGGCGCGACCGGTTCGTGCTCTCCGCCGGGCACGCCTCGATGCTCCTCTACGCGCTGCTTCACCTCACCGGCTACGACCTGCCGATGAGCGAGATCCGGCGGTTCCGCCAGTGGGAGAGCGCCACCCCGGGCCACCCGGAGCGCGGCGACACCCCCGGCGTGGAGGTCACCACCGGGCCGCTGGGGCAGGGCATCGCGAACTGCGTCGGCCTCGCGCTCGCCGAGCGGCTCCTCGCCGCCCGCTTCAACCGCCCGGGCCACGACGTCGTCGACCACCGCACGTGGTTCATCTGCTCGGACGGGGACCTCATGGAGGGGATCTCGCACGAGGCCGCGTCGCTCGCCGGCTTCCTGAAGCTCGACCGGCTCATCGGCGTGTACGACGACAACGGCATCAGCCTCGACGGGCCGACGTCCCTCTCCTTCGGCGAGGACGTCCCGGCGCGCTTCGGCGCGTACGGCTGGCGGGTGCTGTCGATCGAGGACGGCAACGACATCGCGGCGATCGACGCGGCGTTCGCGGAGGCGGAGGTCTCCGACGGGCGCCCCACCCTCATCGTCGCCCGCACCCACATCGGCTACGGCGCGCCGAACAAGCAGGACAGCGCCGCCTCCCACGGCTCCCCCCTGGGGCCCGAGGAGGCCGCCGCGGCGAAGCGCGCCTACGGGTGGACGCACGACGAGCCGTTCCACGTCCCGGACGAGGTCGCGGCCTGGCGGGACGAGGCGGCGGACCGCGGCCGCGAGCTGGAGGCGGCCTGGCGGGAGCGGATGGACGCGTACGCGGCCGCATACCCGGAGGAGGCGCGCGAGCTCGGGCGCCTGCTCGACGGGCGGCTGCCGGACGGGTGGGCGGACGCCCTCCCGCGGTTCGGCGACGCCGACGGGGCGATGGCGACGCGGCAGGCGTCCGGGAAGGTGCTGAACGCCGTCGCCGTCGCCGTGCCGGAGATCGTCCAGGGGGCCGCGGACCTCGCGTCCTCCACGAACACGACGATCAAGGACGGCGGCGTCGTGGAGCCCGGCGACTTCGCGGGGCGCAACATCTACTTCGGCGTCCGCGAGCACGCCATGGGCGCGATCGCGAACGGGATGGCCGCGCACGGCGGGCTGCGGCCCGTGGTGTCGACGTTCCTGCAGTTCTCCGACTACATGAAGAACACGGTGCGGCTCGCCGCCCTCATGCGCCTGCCCTCGATCTTCGTGTTCACGCACGACTCGGTGGGCCTGGGGGAGGACGGCCCCACGCACCAGCCGGTGGAGCACCTCGCGGGCCTGCGCGCCATCCCCGGCCTCGTCACCCTCCGCCCGGCCGACGCGAACGAGACGGCCGCGGCGTGGCGGGTGGCGGTGGAGCGCACCGACGGCCCCACGGCGCTGATCCTGACGCGGCAGGGCCTCCCGACGCTGGAGGGGCCGGCGGACGTCGCCCGCGGCGCGTACGTGCTCGCCGAGGGCGGGGACGTCATCCTGATCGCGTCCGGCTCCGAGGTCTCCACCTGCCTGGCGGCGCGCGAGGCCCTCGCGCAGCGCGGGATCGCCGCGCGCGTGGTGAGCATGCCGTCGTTCGAGCTCTTCGCCGCGCAGGACCGCGCGTACCGCGACGCGGTGCTGCCGCCGGACCGGCCGGCGCGCGTCGCGGTCGAGGCGGCGGCGTCCCTCGGCTGGCACCGCTGGGTGGGGGACCGCGGCGAGGTCGTGGCGATCGACCGGTTCGGGGTGTCCGCCCCGGGGGGCGAGGTGCTCGCGCGGCTCGGGATCAGCGCGGAGAACGTGGCGGCCGTCGCGGAGCGGGTCGTCTCGGGATGAAACGGCCTCACTCTCACCGTCGAGTCGAGGGTGAGAGTGAGCGCTTCGGCGTGACACGGGGCAGGTGATGGTGACCGCGGGCACGGCTCCCGAGGTCGACTTCGGCACGCGCCTCGCCCGCACGCCGGACCCCGCCGCGATCGTCATCTTCGGGGCGTCCGGCGACCTGACGCGGCGCAAGCTGATGCCCGCCCTGTTCAACCTGGCGCAGCAGCAGCTCCTGCCGCCGGAGACCGCGATCATCGGCGCGGCGCGCACCGAGATGTCGAGTGACGACTTCCGCCGCGCCATGCGCGACGGGGTGACGCGCCACGGCCGCGCCCGCCCCGTCGACACGCACGTGTGGGAGGGGTTCGCGCGCCGGCTCCACTACCTGCCCCTCGCGTTCGACGACCGGCGGGCGTTCACGCGGCTCGCCGACCTGCTCGCCGAGCTGGACGGCACCCGCGGCACGCGCGGCAACCGCCTGTACTACCTCGCCACCGCCCCCGGCTTCTTCCCGGTGATCGCCCGCCACCTGGGCCTCGCGGGGCTCGCCGGCGAGGACGACGGCGGCGGCACGTTCGCGCGCCTCATCGTGGAGAAGCCGTTCGGGTCTGCCCTCGACTCGGCGCGCCGCCTGAACGCGGAGCTCGGATCCGTGTTCCGGGAGAGCCAGGTGTACCGCATCGACCACTACCTGGGGAAGGAGACGGTCCAGAACCTGCTCGTCCTGCGCTTCGGCAACGCGATCTTCGAGCCGATCTGGAACCGCCGGTACGTCGACCACGTCCAGATCACGGTGGCGGAGGACCTGGGGGTGGAGCGGCGCGGCGGCTACTACGACCAGAGCGGCGCGCTGCGCGACATCGTCCAGAACCACATGATGCAGCTCCTGTCGATCATCGCGATGGAGCCGCCGGCGCGGTTCGACAGCCGCGACGTGCGGGACGAGAAGGTGAAGGTGCTGCGCGCGGTCCCCCCGTTCGAGCCGGGGGTGGTGCGCTCCGCCGCGGTGCGCGGGCAGTACGCCCCCGGGTGGGTCGCGGGGGAGCCCGTCCCCGGGTACCGGGAGGAGGAGGGGGTTCCCCCGGACTCGATGACGGAGACGTTCGTGGCGATGAAGGTCACGGTCGACAACTGGCGGTGGGCCGACACCCCCTTCTACCTGCGCACCGGCAAGCGCCTTCCGCGGCGCGCGACGGAGATCGCCGTGCGGTTCAAGCCCGCCCCGCACCTGCCGTTCGCTGCCGCCGACGTGGCGTCGGTGGAGCCGAACCTGCTGGTGCTGCGCATCCAGCCGGACGAGGGGGCGTCGCTCAGGTTCACGGCGAAGACCCCGGGGCCGCGGATCGACCTGCGCCCCGTCGCGATGGACTTCGAGTACGGCACCTCGTTCCTGCGCGCCTCCCCGGACGCGTACGAGCGCCTCCTGCTCGACTGCCTGCTGGGCGACGCCACGCTGTTCGCCCGGTGGGACGAGGTGGAGCGGGCGTGGGAGATCTTCGACCCGCTCATCGCGGGGTGGGCGGACGAGCCCGCGGAGTTCCCGAACTACGAGGCGGGCACGTGGGGGCCGGGGGAGGCGGGGGCCCTCATGGCCCGTGACGGGAGGGAGTGGCGCCGGCTGTGACCGCGGGGGGCCGGGAGGCGACGGCGGCGCCCGCCGCCCGGTGGGAGGGGCGCGACGTGTCGCTCGAGGAGGTGGTGCGCCGGCTCGGGGAGCTGCGCGACCATGCGACGCACGGGGCGGCGCGGGGTCGCACCGCGGTGCTGAACCTCGTCGTGTGGGCGCCGTCCGGCGGGCCGCCCGCGGAGGCCCCGGAGATGCTGGGGCGGCTCGTCGGCCCGTCGCGCGTGGTCATCGTCGCCCAGGACGGCGGCGGCGCGGGCATCGACGCGCGCGTCGAGGTGTTCACCCGGCCCGGCCCCGTCCCGGACTCGGTCGTGTGCGAGGAGCTCGTGTCCCTGACGCTCGGCGGCGAGGTCGCGGCCCACGCGGCGAGCGCCGTCACCCCCCTGGTGCACAGCGACCTGCCCACGGTGCTGTGGTGGCCGTGCGCCCCGGAGCCGGAGCGCCCCGCGTACCGGGAGCTCGCCGGGGCGGCGGACCGCGTGGTGCTCGAGGCCGCGGCGTCGGTGCCGGGCCCGCGGGCGGTCGCCCTCCTCGCCGGGGAGGTGGCGGAGCGCGCCGCCGTGGTGACGGACCTCGCGTGGGCAGCCCTCACCCCGTGGCGGCAGCTCGTCGCGCAGATCGTGGGTCCCGAGCTCGCCCTCACGCTGCGCGCCGGCCCGTCGTCGCTGCGGGTCGTTCACGGGGGCCCCGAACCGACGCTGCAGGCGCTGCTCCTGGCGGGGTGGCTGCGCGACGTGCTGGGCGAGGCGCTGTCGGTGCGGCTGGAGGCGGCGGCAGGCGAGGCGGAGGTCGGGGGGGTCGAGCTCGTCGGCCCGCACGGGAGGCTCCTGCGGGTGGACTGCGTGCCGGGCAGCCCGAGCTGCTCGGTGGCGGTCGGCACGGAGGGGGAGGTCGCCCGCAGGCGCCGGCTGCCGCTGCCGTCCCCGGGGCGCGCGGACCTCGTCGCGGGGGAGCTCGAGGTCACGGCGCGGGACCGGAGCTTCGAGGCCGCCGTCGCCGCGGCGGCGCGCCTCATCGCAGCTTGAGAACCGCCCCCTGGTAGGCGATGGCGAGGCGGGCACCGGCCCGCAGCGGGGCGCTGAGCCGGAACCGGCCCGGCCCC
>JBFLWO010000030.1:0-11562 GCA_040757755.1 Actinomycetota bacterium | reverse complement strand
CCGCGAAGCGGCGTGATATCCGACACGCGGACCTCCACCGGGTCGCCGAGGCGCAGCTTGCGTCCCGTCTCCTCCCCCACCAGCGCGGTCTGCCACGGGTCGATGAAGTACCGGTCGCCGGGGATGTCGCGCGCCGGCAGGAACCCCTCGAACACGCCCTCGAAGGTGACGAACGCGCCGACCTCGATCACCCCCGTCACCTCACCCTCGTACACGGTGTCCCAGCCGCGCTGCGCGACGACGTCGCGCAGGTGGTAGGCGGCGCAGATCCGGTCGGCGGTGCGCTCCACGTCCGCCGCCGCCCGCTCCGTCTCGGAGCTGTGGAACGCCGCCTCCGAAAGCCACGCCTGGTCGGGGGCGGGGTCCCCCACGCCGAGCGCGTCGAGGAGGGCCCGGTGCACCATGAGGTCGGGGTAGCGGCGGATCGGGGACGTGAAATGCAGGTAGGCGGCGCTCGCGAGGCCCGAGTGGCCCACGTGGTCCACCGCGTAGTACGCCTGCCGCAGCGCCCGCAGCACCAGGCCGGGGAACGCCTTCGCCCCCCGCGTGTCCTGCGCGAGGTGGCGGGCGACGGCGTGGCTCGCGGCGCCCGCCGCGTCCCGGCACTGCTGCGGGGTGAGCGGCGGGTCCGGAAGCGCCGGCACGACGAGGCCGAGCTCCTGCAGCTGGTCGTAGAGACGCTCGATGCGCGCCTCCTCCGGGTCCTCGTGGAACCGGAACACCGTGGCGCGGCGATGGGCGATGAGGTACCGCGCCACCGCCTCGTTCGCCGCGATCATGCATTCCTCGATGATCTGGTGCGACTCGGTCTGGTGCTCCAGCGAGATGCGCGCGACACGGTCACCGTCGAACGTCACGACCGGCTCCGCGGTGGCGATGTCGAGGGCGCCGCGCCGCATCCGCCGCGCCCGCAGCCACCCGGCGAGGCGGCGCGCCACCGCGAGGCTCCCCTCCAGGGCGGCGTCCCCGAGGGACGCCCCGGCGAGATGCGCGTCGACCTCAGGGTAGGTGAGCCGCCCCTCCGACCGGATCGTGGCGCGGTAGAAGCGCGACTCGCGCATCTCCCCGTCGGGGCCGAACAGCATCTCCGCGGTGACGGCGAGGCGGTCCACCCCGGGGCGCAGGCTGCACAGGTCGTTCGACAGCCGCGGCGGCAGCATCGGGTCGACGGTGCCGGGGACGTAGACGGACGTGCCGCGCCGCGCCGCCTCCCGGTCCGTCGCTCCCCCCGCCGGGACGAACCGCGACACGTCCGCGATGTGCACCCACAGGCGGATCGCGTCACCCTCCTCCGCCACGGCGATCGCGTCGTCGTGGTCCTTCGCCCCCTCCGGGTCGATCGTGATGACGAGCTGGTCGCGCATGTCCCGCCGCCCCGCGTCGCGGGACCCGTCCACCGCCCCGCCCGCCTCCGCCTCCTCGAGCGCCGCCGCCGGGAACGCCCGGCCGAGCCCCTCGCCCGCGAGGAGTGCGCGCATCGCCGCCCGGGGGGACCGCGCCGGCCCGTGAACCGCCACCACCCGCGCCCCGCCGCCGCGGAGCGCCACCGTGACGAGGTCCCCCACGTCCGCGCCCCCGCGGGACGCCCGCGACAGCGCGATGTCGGGCCCGGGCTCGAACGCGGGCCGCGCCGCCGCGCCGCGCCCCGCCCCCACGAGCTGCGCGACGAGGGTCCCCCCCGCGCGCCCCCCGCGCCCCACTACGGGTGCGCCTTCGCCGCGGCCACGGCGAGGGCCCGCTCGAGGGCCTCGTCGGCGGGGGTCGCCGGCAGGTCCGACACCGCGACGTCCGGCATGAGCCCCCGGTGGGCGAGGTTCGTCCCCCCGGGGGTGACGTAGCTCGCGGTGGTGAGCTTCAGCGCACCGCCGTCGCGCAGCGGCAGCGTCGTCTGGACGAGCGCCTTCCCGAAGGTGCGGCGGCCGACGAGGGTCGCACGCCGCGCGTCCCGCAACGCCCCCGACACGATCTCGCTCGCGCTCGCCGAGTTCTGGTCCACCAGGATGACGAGCGGGGCCGTCGTCGCCACCGGCGCGTCGTCGGTGCGCAGGGTCACGGCCTTGCGGTGGCGCCCCTGCGTGCGCACCACGGGCGTGCCCTTGCGCAGGAACACGCCGGACACGCCGACCGCCTCGTCGACGAGCCCGCCCGGGTCACCGCGCAGATCCAGCACGAACGCACGCGCGCCGCGGCCCGCCAGCCGCCGCACGTCGCGGCGCAACGCCCCCGACGACCCGCGGGTGAACTGGGCGAGGCGGACGTACGCAACCTTCACGCCGCGCCGGGCGATCATCCGGGACGCCACCACCGGCACCGTGATCTTCTCCCGCGTCAACGGGTACACCGTGGTGCCGCGGCCGGGGCGGGACACGCCCAGCCGCACCGTCGTGTCCTTCGGGCCCTTGATCATCGCGACGACCACATCGAGGCCCTTGCCCGTCGCGGACTCCCCGTCGACCGACACGATCCGGTCGCCCGCCTTGATCCCCGCCTCCTGCGCCGGACTGCCGTGGAACACCCCGGTGATGACGACCGCGGCGCCGCGCTGGGCCACCTGCAGGCCCACGCCGTAGTAGCTGCCGTCGAGGCTCGCCCGGAACGCGACGAGGTCCTCCGGGGTGAGGTAGTACGTGTACGGGTCGTTCAGGCGGCGGATCATCTCGTCGACGGAGGTCCGCTCCAGCGCCCGCACATCGACGTCCTTGTAGTAGGAGCTTCGCAGCGTGCGGAGCACCTGGTCCGGCAGGGACTCCCCGCTCGTGCCGAGCAGGAAGCCGCGCCAGCCGGGGCCGAGGTCCGTGAGCCCCGTCGCCTGCGGGTGTCCCCCCACGAGGACGCCGCCGAGGAACGCGGCCGCCACGAGGACGACGCCGGCGACGAGCCGGAGGAGCCGGCTCATGCCGGAAGCGGAACGGGAAGGGACACGGCCTCGCCCGATGATAGCGGCGCCCCGAAGCGCCCCCGCCACGGGGCGCGCCGCACGGCTACACGCGCAGGAAGCGGCGCAGCGTGATGCCGCCGCCGAGGGCGCCGACCACGGCGCCGGCCGCCACCAGGATCAGGGCGAGCTCCGGGAACGAGAGGGTCGCGCCGTCCTGCCCCGCGAACGGGCTGTCGGACAGCTCGAAGAACGTGTCGACGACGGCGAGCTTCACCGCGAGCAGAAGCAGGACCGACACGACGGCACCGACGACGCCGCAGATCACGCCCTCGATCATGAACGGCCAGCGGATGAACCAGTTCGTCGCCCCGACGAGCTTCATCACCTCCACCTCGCGGCGGCGCGCGAAGATCGACAGGCGGATCGTGTTCGCGATCTGCAGCACCGACGCGATCATCAGGACGATCAGCAGGCCGAGCCCCGCGTAGCGGATGATGTTGCCGGCCCGGATGATCTTGTCCGCCGTCTCCTTCCCGTAGGTGATCGGGTCCCCGCCGCTCGTGTCGAGCGCCGGGTTGCCGGTGACGGCGTCGATGAGCTCCCCGGCCTTCTCCGGGTCCTTCGGCTTCACCTCGAACGACGCGGGCAGCGGGTTCGCCGGCAGCTCCGCCAGGACCTCCGGGTCCACCTGCTTGCTGACCTGATCCAGGGCGTCCTGCTTCGAGACGTACACGAACGACTCGGTGTTCGGGTGCGACGCGATGATCGTGCGCAGCCCGTTGACCTGCGCGACGGTCGCGTTGTCGTCGATGTAGACGCGGATGTCGAGCTTCTCCCGCTGGCGGTTCACCTCCGACTGCACCTGCAGGTACACGGGGATGAAGATGCCGAGGATGAAGATCGCGTTGAGGACGGTAACCGTGGCGGCCACCGAGATCGACATGCTGCTACGGATCGACCGCAGGGCCTCGACGAGGAACAGGCGCAGCCGCATCAGTCCGCCAGGGCGTAGCCGGCCTGCCGCTGGTCGCGGGCGACGCGCCCGCCCTCCAGCGCGATCACGCGCATCTGCATCTTGTCGACGATCTCGCGGTCGTGGGTCGCGACGATGACCGTCGTGCCGGTGCGGTTGATGCGGTACAGCAGCTGCATGATGCCGATCGACGTCTCGGGGTCGAGGTTCCCGGTGGGCTCGTCGGCGATGAGGAGCGCCGGGTGGTTGACGAACGCCCGGGCGATGGAGATGCGCTGCTGCTCGCCGCCGGACATCTCCCCGGGCCGCCGGTCCGCCTTGTCCGCCAGGCCGACGAGGTTGAGGATCTCCGGCACCTTCCGGCGGATCGCGCGCGGCGACTGGCCGGTCACCTCCAGGGCGTACGCGACGTTCTGGAAGGCGGTGCGGTTCGGCAGCAGCTTGTAGTCCTGGAACACGCAGCCGATCTCGCGCCGCAGGTACGGCACCTTCTTGCGCTGCAGCTGCGTCAGGTCCCGGCCGCCGACCATGACCCGCCCGCCGGTGGGCTCGAGCTCGCGGGTGATGAGGCGGATGAACGTGGACTTGCCGGAGCCGGACTGGCCGACGAGGAACACGAACTCCCCGGCGTCGATGGACACCGACACGTCGTCGAGGCCGACGACCGTCTCGTCGTAGGTCTTCGTGACGGCGTCGAACACGACCATGGGGCCGTCGCCGGGCCGCAGCAGCGTGCGGGCCTGGCCGTGCACGTGCGGGCGGCCGCGGGGCCGGCGCGACGCGCGCTCGGCGGCGCGCTCCGCGGCGCGGGCCGTGGACGCGGAAGACGGGGCGTCGGTGCGCCGGGGCATGTCATCGGCGCCGCTGGGCGGCGCGCTCCGGGGCCGATCGCCGCGCGTCGGGGGTGCCGGCGGCACCGGGGGCTGCGGCGTGTCGTCGGTCAGGGCGTCCAGGGTAGAGGGGAGGGATCGAGGGGTCAAACGGGCGGGTCGCCACCCGTGACATCCAGGGATTCGCTGCGCGAGCCCCTGTCCCTTCCCCCTCCCCCGTCCGGGGGACGGGCGCTACCCGGTACCGATGTCGGCGCCGTCGCGGGCGCGGCGCTCCAGCTCCGCCCGGATGAACGCGTCGATGTCGCCGTCGAGGACGGCCTGCACGTTGCCGGTCTCGTGCTGGGTGCGGAGGTCCTTCACCATCGTGTACGGCTGCAGCACGTAGGAGCGGATCTGGCTTCCGAAGCCGATGGTGCGGCTCTCGCCGCGGGCGCGGGCCGCCTCCTCCTCCCGCCGCTCGATCTCCAGCTCGAGGAGCTTCGACCGCAGCAGGCTCATCGCGGTGGCGCGGTTCTGCATCTGCGACCGCTCGTTCTGGCACTGGACGACGATCTTCGTCGGCAGGTGCGTGATGCGGATCGCGGACTCGGTCTTGTTGACGTGCTGACCGCCGGCGCCGCTGGAGCGGTACGTGTCGACGCGGAGGTCCTTCTCGTCGATCTCGACGTCGACGTCGCCGTCGACGACGGGCGACACCTGGACGGCGGCGAACGACGTCTGCCGGCGGTGCGCCGCGTCGAACGGGGAGAGGCGCACGAGCCGGTGCACGCCGCGCTCGGCGGACATGAGCCCGTACGCGTTCGTGCCGGTGAGCGTGAACGTGACGCTCTTGAGCCCCGCCTCCGTCCCCTCCGTCGCCTCGTTGATCGCGGCGGCGAGGCCGCGGCGCTCCGCCCACCGCAGGTACATGCGCAGGAGCATCTCCGTCCAGTCCTGGGCGTCGGTGCCGCCCTCACCCGCGTGGATGGAGACGACGGCGCCGCCGCCGTCGTGCTCGCCGCGGAACAGGCGGTCCTCCTCGAGGCGCAGCAGGTGCTCCTCGACGCGGTCGAGGGAGTCGGCGAGCTCGGCGAGGAAGTCGTCCTCCAGGGTGCCGGCGCGCTCCTCCTCGCGGGCGAGGGCGGCGAGCTCGGACAGCTCGCCCACCTCGACCTCGAGGCCCCGGTGGTCGCTCAGGCGGCCGGTGATGCGGGAATGGTCGGCGGACACGCGGGCGGCGCGCTCCTGGTCGTCCCAGAAGCCAGGCTCCTGCATGTCGCGCTCGAGGTCGGCGACGCGCGCCTCGAGTGCCGCCGGGTCAAAGATAGTCGCCCAGGACCGCGGCCCTCTCGCGGAGGCGCGCGGCACGCTGGACGAGGTCGTCGAGGCTGAGCCTCTCGTTGGTGGTCACCTGTGAGCTCCTACGAGACGAAGAGGCGTTGGAGGCGGATCGCGATCCGGCGATCCGGCTCCGTGATCACGCCGTGAAGGGAACGAAAAGGGGCGGGGACGCCGCGGGGCGACTCACCGCCTCGAAAGTCGCTCACCACGACCGGCATGGTGCCAGAGGGCGAGACTTTCGAGGCGGCTCACGCGCCGTGGCACTTCTTGAACTTCTTGCCGGAGCCGCAGGGGCACGGGTCGTTGCGGCCCACGCGGTCCCATTCGTCGGTGTGGCGCTGCTCCACGACCGCGACCCTCCCCTGCTCGGGGGCGGGCTCGGCGATCTCGCCGCCGTCCTCGTCGCCGGCGAGGGTGTCGAACCCCTGGATCGGGTCCTCCGCGTAGCTGTACGACACCTCCTGCGCGGGGGCCTCCTCCACCGGCGGGGCGGCCTGCACCTCGAGGTGGAACATGTACCGGACGAACTCGGCCTTCACGGCGTCCATCATGTCGTCGAACATGTCCGCGCCCTCGAGCCGGTACTCGGACAGCGGGTCCTTCTGGCCGAGGGCCCGCAGGTGGATCCCCTCCCGCAGGTAGTCCATGGCGTACAGGTGCTCCCGCCAGTGGACGTCGATGGTCTGCAGCAGGACCCAGCGCTCGAGCTGGCTGGTGAGGTCCGGGTTGTCGGGGTCGAGCGCGTCGAGGTGCGCCTGGCGGGCCTCGTACGCGCCGATCGCGTCGTCCTCGAGGCGGTCGAGGAGCTCCTCCCGGCTGCCCTCCGGGTCGAGGTCGGCGGGGCCGAAGGACACGGGGTAGTAGGCCTGCAGGGCGGCGAACAGCCCGTCGACGTCCCATTCGTCGGGGGTGAGGTCCTCGGGGCAGAACTGGTCGACCTGGGCGACGAGGACCTCCGCGATCCAGTCGCGGGCCTGCTCCGAGAGGTCCGCCCCCTCCAGCACCTTGCGGCGCTCCGCGTAGATCACCTGCCGCTGCTTGTTGAGGACGTCGTCGTACTCCAGCACCCGCTTGCGGATGTTGAAGTTCTGCTCCTCCACCTTCTTCTGGGCGCCCTCGATGGTCCTGGTGAGGATCTTCGCCTCGATCGGCTCGCCCTCCCCCACCCCGAAGCGGTCGAGGATGCGGTACATCCGGTCGCCGGAGAAGATGCGGATGAGCTCGTCCTCCGCCGACAGGTAGAAGCGGCTGCGGCCCGGGTCGCCCTGCCGGCCGGAGCGGCCGCGCAGCTGGTTGTCGATGCGGCGGCTCTCGTGCCGCTCCGTGCCGAGCACGTACAGGCCGCCGAGATCCTTCACGCCGTCGCCGAGCTTGATGTCGACGCCGCGGCCCGCCATGTTCGTGGCGATGGTGACGGCGCCGGGGAGGCCGGCATCCTTGATGATCTCCGCCTCGCGCTCGTGGTGCTTCGCGTTCAGCACCTCGTGGGCGATGCCGCGCTTGGTGAGGAGCCCGGAGAGCATCTCGGACACCTCGACGGAGATGGTGCCGACGAGCACCGGCTGGCCCCGCCCGTTGCACTCGAGGATGTCGTCGATGACGGCGTCGAACTTCTCCTTGCGCGTCTTGTAGACGACGTCGTTCTCGTCGAGGCGGATCATCGGGCGGTGCGTGGGGACCGTGACGACCTCGGCGCTGTAGATGCGGGCGAACTCGTTCGCCTCCGTGGAGGCGGTGCCCGTCATGCCGGAGAGCTTCTCGTAGAGCCGGAAGTAGTTCTGGAGGGTGATGGTGGCGAGGGTCTGGTTCTCCTCGCGGATCCGGAGCCCCTCCTTCGCCTCGATCGCCTGGTGGAGGCCCTCCGAGTACCGGCGCCCCTCCAGGGTGCGGCCGGTGAACTCGTCGACGATGAGCACCTCGCCGTCGCGGACGATGTACTCCTTGTCCCGGTGGAACAGGGCGTGGGCCTTGAGCGCCTGGACGAAGTGGTTGACGAGCTGGCCGTGGACGTCGAGGTACAGGTTCTCGATGCCGAGCGCCTTCTCCACCTTGTCGACGCCGCTCTCGGTGGGCGAGACGGTGCGGTGCTTCTCGTCGACCTCGAAGTCCTCGCCCTTCTTGAGGGTGGGGACGATGCGGGCGAAGCGGTAGTAGGTGTCGGTGGCCTGCTCCGGGACGCCGGAGATGATGAGCGGGGTGCGGGCCTCGTCGATGAGGATGGAGTCGACCTCGTCCACGACGCAGAAGAAGTGGCCGCGCTGCACGCAGTCCTCGAGCCGGACCGCCATGTTGTCGCGCAGGTAGTCGAACCCGAACTCGGAGTTCGTCCCGTAGGTGACGTCGCATTCGTAGGCCTCGCGGCGGGGGCCCTCCGGCATCATCGCCTGGATCACCCCGACCCGGATGCCGAGCGCCTCGTAGATGGGGCCCATCCATGCGGCGTCGCGCTTGGCGAGGTAGTCGTTGACGGTGACGACGTGGACGCCGCGGCCGGCGAGCGCGTTGAGGTAGACGGCCGGGACCCCGGAGAGGGTCTTCCCCTCGCCGGTCTTCATCTCGGCGATCTTGCCGTCGTGGAGGACCATCGCGCCGACGAGCTGCACGTCGAAGTGGCGCATCTCGAGGACCCGCCACGCGGTCTCGCGGCAGACGGCGAACGCCTCCTCGAGGATGTCGTCGAGGGTGGCGCCGCCCGCGAGCCGCTCGCGGAACTCGTCGGTCTTCGCCCGCAGCCCGTCCAGGGAGAGCTGCTGCATCTGCGGCTCCAGGGCGTTGATGCGGCCGACGCGCTCCAGCATGCGCTTCATGGCCTTGCCCTCGCCGAAGCGCAGGAGCTTGTTGATCATGTCCGTGCTCATGTCTCTTCCCGGGCAGCTTGCGGGGTCCGCGGATCCTCCGGCGGCCGGATGATGGTAGCAACGGGGATTGCGGGACCCCCGGCGGAACCGGGCCGGCGCGGGCGCCCGGCGGCCGTGGGGCCGCCGGGTCGCGGGGCGCCGCGTCAGTCCGGGGCGATCAGCCCGTAGTCCCCGTCCTGACGCCGGTACACGACGTTCACCACGCCGTCGTCGGCGTTGCGGAACACGTAGAAGTCGTGGTGCAGGAGGTCCATCCGCATCACGGCGTCCTCCGGCGTCATCGGCTTCATGTCGAAGCTCTTGCTCTTGACGATGCGGATGGTGCCCTCGTCCTCCTCCGGCTCCTCCGGAAGGACGGGGAGCGACTCGGGGACGAAGGTCGGCTCGTGGCGGTCGCGGTGGCGGCGCTGGCGCTTGCGGTAGCGCCCCACCTGCCGCTCGAGCTTGTGCGCGGCGAGGTCGATGGCGGCGTACATGTCCGGTGCGCTCTCGCGGGCCCTCAGGATGGGGCCCTTCGTCCACACCGTCACCTCGGCGGTCTGGCTGCGGTCGATGCTGCGGTTGCGCTCCACCGACAGCTCGAGCTCGACCTGGGTGAGCTCGTCCCACGGGGGCAGGTACCGCGCGATCTTCCCGAGCTTCCGCTCCGCGTGCGAGAAGAGCGCGTCGGTCACCGCGACGTTCTTCCCCTTCACCTGAAGCTGCATCCGAGGCGCCCTCCCTGGTCGTTCACCGGTCCGGTGGCCCCAATGCTAGCCCGCGACGGCCACGGTTCCCGGTGCGCCGCCGGAGGGCGTCGCCGGCGGCGTGCCGGCGCCGGTACGATCGGCGCGTGAGCCCGCGCCCCACGCGCCCGCTCGGACGCTCCGGCCTGGAGGTCACCACGCTGGGCTTCGGCGCCTGGGCGATCGGCGGGGAGTGGGCGTTCGGGTGGGGGCCGCAGGACGACCGCGAGTCCGTCGCGGCGATCCACCGGGCGCTCGATGCCGGCGTGACGTGGATCGACACCGCCGGGGTCTACGGCCTCGGCCATTCGGAGGAGGTCGTGGGGCGCGCGGTGCGCGGCCTGGCGGACCCGCCGCTCGTGTTCACGAAGTGCGGGATGGTGTGGCGGGACCGCCGCGGCCGGGTGCCGCGGCCGAACCTTCGCCCCGAGGAGGTCCGCCGGGACTGCGAGGAGTCGCTGCGGCGCCTGGGGGTGGAGCGGATCGACCTCCTGCAGTTCCACTGGCCGGACACGACCACGGGAACCGCCGTCGAGGAGAGCTGGGGCGCGATGGCGGACCTCGTCGCCGAGGGGCTGGTGCGCCGGGCGGGCGTGTCGAACTTCGACGTCGCCTTGATGGAGCGCTGCGAGCCGATCCTGCACGTCGACTGCGCGCAGCCGCCGCTCAACGCGGTGCAGCGGGAGGCGGCGGCGGACGTGATCCCGTGGTGTGCCGGCAACGGCACGGGGGTGATCGCGTACAGCCCGATGCTGAGCGGCCTCCTCACCGGCCGTTTCTCCCGGGGGAGGATGGCGGCGCTCGACGCCGGCGACTGGCGCCGCGGCTTCGGCGAGTTCCGGGAGCCGCGGCTGTCGCGCAACCTCGCGCTGCAGGATGCGCTGCGTCCCGTCGCGGACCGCCACGGCACGAGCGTCGCGTCGGTGGCGATCGCCTGGACCCTGGCGTGGCCGGGCGTCACGGGGGCGATCGTCGGGGCGCGCTCCCCCGGGCAGGTGGAGGGCTGGCTCGACGCGGACGCCGTCGCCCTCCTCGCCGCGGACCTCGACGAGATCGCGGCGGCGATCGCGGCCACCGGCGCCGGGCACGGACCGGCGCGCCCGCCCGCCTGACGCGCGGTGCGGCCCGGCTACCCCGCCGCGTCCTCCCGGGGCAGGATCTCGGCGACGGGCACCTCACGCCCGATGCCGGGCAGGACGAGGGGGTCCCGGACGTCCACGACGCTCCACGCGCCGTCGGGGCGCGGCCCCTCGTGCACCACCACCCGTCCGCGCTCCACCTCCACCAGCCAGTACACGGGGGCCCCGGCCTCTGCGTAGAGGGCCGCCTTGCGCCGGTCCACCGCGAGGCTCGACACGGCGACCTCCACGACGAGGAGCGTCTCGGCGCAGTCGGCGTGGCGCCGGCTCCACGGCCCCTCCGTGACGACGACCGCGAGGTCCGGCTCGGGCAGGCTCAGCCCGTCCGGCACCTCGACCGGCCCCTGCACGCGCACGGTGTGGTCGGGTCCGTAGGCGAGCGACAGGATGCGGTTCAGCCGCCCGATCGCGCCCATGTGGGGCGGGCCCTGCGGGCTCACGACGCGAAGCTCGCCGTCGATGAGCTCGACGTGCTGGCCCTCGAAGAAGCCGAGCTCGGCCATGCGCAGCACCTCGCGCGCCGTGAAGAGGCGCCGGCCCTCCCGGGCGAGAAGCTCGGGCGACATGGCGCCAAGGCTACGCCCCGCGACGCGCGTCGTCACGCCGGTCCCCCCTCACCCGCCCACCGCCCGGGCGAACGCGACGGCGTGCACCTCCCGGCAGCCGGCGCGCCGCAGCGCCCGGGCGCACGCCGCGAGCGTCGCCCCCGTGGTGTGCACGTCGTCCACCAGGCACGCGGGCCCCGCCGGCACCATCCCGGGGCGCGCCCGGAACGCCCCCACCACCTGCCGGGCGCGCTCGCCGGCCGCCGCCCCCCGCTGCGGGCGCCCCTCACG
>JBFLWO010000029.1:0-11587 GCA_040757755.1 Actinomycetota bacterium | reverse complement strand
GTGCTGGCGGCGCTGTCGCTCCTCGGCTCCGTGCGCCTGTCGGCGACCGCGAACGGCATCGCCGTGTTCATGGTGTTCGGCGCGGGCCTCGTGAGCGGCCTTCTGGGCGAGGTCGGGCGCGCCGTCGGGTCGGAGGCCCTGCAGGACTCCGCGCGCATCGCCGCGTGGGTGCTGCCGTTCGAGGCCCTCTACCAGGCCGGTCTCGCCGCGCTGACGGCGGATGTCACGGGGACGGCGGGCGTCGTGGTGCAGCTCGGCCCGTTCGGCGGCGCCCGTGCGGGGGGGCCGGCGCTCGTCGCGTGGACGGTCGCGTTCCTCGCCCTGGTCGGGGCGGCCGCCGCGGAGCTCTTCCGCCGCCGCGACCTGTGAGCCGGTGGCGCCGGGGGACGGGGAGGGACCCGCGGTCCTCCCCGGTCCGGCTCACGACCCGGCCGCGTCCTCCTCGGCGGACGGCACGACAAGGCTGTAGCCGATGCCGAAGTGCCGGACGAGGTGCTCGGGGCGTTGCGGGTCGACCTCCAGTGCGGCGCGGAGGCGCTTCACGTACGTCCAGAGGCTCTCGCGGCGGCGCGGCCCCTGGCCCCGGCCCCAGACATGCTCGAGGAGCTCGTCGTGGGTGCACACGCGGTTGGCGCGCCGTGCCAGGTACTCGAGGAGGGCGAACTCGGTCCGGGTGAGGGACACGACCTCGGTGCCGCGCGTCACCTCGCGCCGCACGAGGTCGATGCGGACGTCCCCGAACGCGACGAGGGAGTCCCGCGCCACCTTCCCCCGGGCCCGGCGCGTGTGGGCCCGGAGGCGCGCGAGGAGCTCGTTCACCGAGTACGGCTTGGTGACGTAGTCGTCGGCGCCCGCGTCGAGCGCCGCGACCTTCTCCTCCTCGGCGAGGTGCGCGGACACGACGATGACGGGGGCGTCGGAGAACGACCGGAGCTCCCGCAGCACCTCGACGCCCGTCATGTCGGGCAGGCCGAGGTCGAGGAGCACCGCGTCGGGCGCCACGGCCCGGGCCTCGTCGAGGGCGGCGGCGCCGGTGGCGGCGCTCGCGACGCGCGCCCCCTCGTCCTCGAGGGAGAAGACGAGGGCGCGGCGCGTCGAGGTGTCGTCCTCGACGACGAGGATCCGCTCGCCGACGTCGGCGCTCACGACGCGCCCCGGGGAAGCGACAGCACGAACCGCCCGGGCACGCCGTCCCGCGGGGCGTACACGAGCTCCCCGCCCTGCGCGCGTGCCAGGGCGCGGGACAGCGCGAGCCCCACGCCGAGGCCCGGGCCGGAGGGGGGCGGCGCGACGCGGAAGAGCGTGTCGCGATGCTCGGGGCTGACGCCGCCGCCCGCGTCTTCCACGACGATCGACACCCGGCTCGCGTCGCCGTTCGCCGAGATGCGGACGGGTCCGGCTCCGTGACGCGCCGCGTTCTGCAGCAGGTTGACGACGATGCGGGAGGCGAGCGACGGGTCGGCGCGCACTTCGAGGGCCTCGTCGACGTTGATCGCGATGTCGAGGTCCCCGACCTCGACCCGCGCCGCCGCGACGGCGTCGTCGACGACGTCGAACACGCCGGTGACCCGCAGGGTGGGCTTCAGGCCCCCCGCCTCGGCGCGGGACAGCTCGAGCACCGCCCGGATGAACCGCTCCGCGCGGGACGCCTCCTCCCGGATGAGGCCGCCGAACTCGGCGAGGCGCTCCTCGCTGCGCGTGACGGGGATCCGTTCCGCGGCGACGCCGATGGCGGTGAGGGGGGCGAGGAGCTCGTGGGAGAGGCCGCCGAGGAGGGCGGACTTGAAGCGGTCCGCCTCGCGCAGCGTCTCCTCCTCGCGGCGGACCCGCTCCATCTCGGCCCGGGCGTGTCCGTAGGCCCGGGCGACGGCGGCGGTGAGGCCGGCGACGCTCGGCGCGAGCGCCCATCCCAGGCCCTCCGCCCCCGCGTAGCCGATTCCGACGACGGAGATCACGGCGACGCCGAGGAGCATGGGGAGGTCGACGCGGTCCGGGCGGGGGGCGGGCGACTTGCGGCTCGACGCGATCCACGGGGCGGCGGCGGCGGAGAGCGCGGACAGGGGCCACAGGAGGTCCCAGGGCCCGCCGGGGACGTAGGTGAGGTTGGCGCTCTGGATGAGGAGGATGGCGTCGGCGGCGGCGGCGAAGAGGCCGGCCGCCCCGAGGAGCCACACGGCGGAGGTCCACCGCACGCGCGCCATGGCGATGAACAGCGCGACGGCGCACGAGGCGACGAGGATGTCGCCGCCGACGGCGGCGGCGACGAATGCGACCGCCTGCGACGTGGCCTCGCTGGCCCCCTCGATGCGGGGCACGAGGGTCATCGCCATGAGGCCGCCGACGGCGAGGGCCGCGGGGAGCGCGTCGAGGAGGATGTCCCGCAGGCGGGCGCCGCGCTCGCCGCGCGCCAGGGTGAGGATCCCGGCGCACAGAAGCGGGTAGGTGGCGAGCCGCAGGACGCCCTGCGCGGTCTCGGGCGCCTCGACCGAGTACGCGACGGCGCTTGCCGCGGCGCATGCGACGCCGAGCCCGGCGAGGGTCCAGCTGAGCCTTTCGGCGGCGCGCGTGGCCGCCCGGACGAGGATCGCGACGGCGGCGGCAACCCAGATCCCGTCGTAGATGACGTGGAGGAAGAGCGCGTCGAGCTGCGGCTTGCCGACGCCGAACACGGCGTGTGCGGCGAACGCCCCGACCCCGGCGGCGATGAGGACGACGAACACGCGGGCGGCGGCGTCGATGCCCGCGGGGAGCGGGGGCCGCCGGAGCGGGGCGGGTGCGCTGTGGGTGGTCACGTGAGCCGTCGAACCTCGTGCGACTGCCGGAGCGGGCCCGGCGAAACCGGCGATTTCGCCAATACTCGCCCGTGAATGACCCATGTCAAGTGGACGGGTGGGTACAAGCGTGCCCGATCGCCGGCCCCGCCGCCACCGGTATGACTACCTATTCGAGGGGTGGCCAGGCCTCCTCGGGCCGTCCCGGGACGGTTCCGGCGACGATCATCCGCTGCCGGCCGGGGTCGGCGGCCTCGTATGGGCGCACGACGGGGCCGCGCCAGAACTCGTAGCTGCGGCAGGCGCCGTCGGGGTCGTCGGGGTAGGCGACGACGGCCTCGGTGAGGGCCCGGGCGTCGCCGAGGCCGATGCCCGAGCTGATGCCGGTCTCCGGGCCGAAGAAGTGCGCGGCGTCCCCGATGACGACGACGCCGGGGGTCCACCACCGCGGGCAGGTGAGGAGGGCGGGCTCCGAGTAGCGGACCTGGTCGAGGGAGGTGAGCCCGGTGATGGCGGAGGCGGCGGCGGGCAGGAGCCGCGCCCACATCTCTTTGATCGCGTCGATGCCGGGGGCGAGGGCCGCCTCTACCCCCACCTTGCGGCAGCTGCGCCAGCCTGCGGACCCCTCGTGCCACGACAGCATGCCGATGTGTCCCCCGTCGGACATGTACGCCATGCCGAACGACGTGTCGGCGACGGCGGGGCTCATGAACATGAGCTCCGCCTCGGGGAGGGGGTCGAGGCGGGCCTCGAGCCCCGCCATGTCGCGCACCGGAGAGCGCGTGCCGTCGCAGGCGACGACGAGGTCGGCCTCGTACGTGACGACCCCGTCGGGCCCTTCGGCGACGACGCCGGCGACGCGGTCTCCGTCGCGCAGGAGGTCGACGACGGTGGTGTCGTTCACGATCGGGAGGTCCCGCTGGAGCGCCTCGATGAGCGCGCCGAATCGGACGGCGACGGCGACGGGCGGCGCGTCGGGGCGCGGCGCGATGGGCCGGCCGGCGGCGCGGACCTCCTCGTACACGCCGACCTCCTCCAGCGGCTCGTAGCCCTGGAAGCCGAGCATGTAGCCGCGCGGCACGTAGTGGCCGGCGGGCATCCTCTCCAGCACCGTCGGCGCGATGCCGCGGAGGCGGAGGAGGTGCGCGAGCGTCATCCCCACCATGCCGCCGCCGACGATCACGATCCGCATATCGGCGGAGTGTACCGGCCCCCTCCCGCCCTGCCGCCTCACGGGCGGGCACGGGTCCCCTCAAACCGCGAAAGCCCTGGCGGGCACGGGCTTCCTTCCGAGGTGCGGGATCGCGGGCCCCTGGCTCCCTGACCTCTCGTGAGGACGAACTGCCCGCGCCGGCGGAGATCGGCGACTGCACGAGAGGCATCAGGAGCGACCTGGAGGTACCACCGTGATCCCGCGCCGGGCGCCCGAACCAGTGCCCGCCGCACCGCTTGCACCGTGACCACGCCGCCCCCAACCACCAGCGCCGGTGGATCGTCGCCGCCCAACGGCCATGCCCGAAGAGCCCCACTTCCGGACACCTGCAGTCTGCGGTCCGGGGGGTCCGCCAGGCGTGATCGACGGACCACCCCACCACCCTCTACGCCGCCGGCCTGGTGCATGTCACTCGGGGCGTCGTGATCGACGCGCTCGGGAACCCCGACGATTGGGTGTTCGGGGCATGGCTCCCAGGGAACCTCTTCCGGGAACGTCAACTCACCGATGACCCCGTCGACGCCGAGTTTCCCGGCGGACAAGGCGACGAACGTCCGGGGCACACTCCTCGCCCGGCGGTGCCGCCCTGCCGCGGCTCCATCCTTCTCCGCGGCACAGGTCGCCCACCATTCTCAGCCTGTCTTCACATCCTCATATTCCCAGGTCAGCCAACGCTGGAGCCGCCCAGCTATTTCCTCCCACGACCCGCCACTGCACTCTCGCACCTTCTCCCTCAGAAAGCGCTCAAGCGTGGGCCAGTCGTATCTCGCAAGAACGATGAGGCCTCTTCCTGTCCTTGGGCCGCACATTTCAACATGCCGTCGCAGCCACACAGGGGAACATACCGTCCCGTAGAACACATCAATGCCCGGTTGCCCTTCTATGCCGATCTCAAGCGAGATGCCGAAGGCCCAACATTCCGGGTCATCCGGCTGCCAAGTCTCCAGGTCAGCGACCTTAGGGCTAATCATGCTTCGTATCTCGGCTGCGTTCATCATGGCATCAGGGTGTACTGCACATTACTCACCCGCTCGCTATGCGTCCCATCCCACCTTTCTAGGTTGACCTCAACCTGGCCCTCGACTCAGTCGCCAGCCACCTCATACTGCCGCACCAGTCCATCCTCACCGAAATCGATCTCAAGCCAAAGCACATCGACCCCAAGAAGGTCGTCGTCGAGGCCTAACCGATAGCCCACGTCCCAACCATTCACTCGCGACGGCATGACATCAGGTGCACCAAGCAACGCCGCGACTTCGGACCGCTCCCGGCCCGCCAGACTCCGCCGCCGCACGAGTGTCTCCGCCATGGCGGTTGGGGTGTCCGTCCTGACCCCGTCCCTCCACCCCTCTCGTGAGAAGGCAACTGGCCGTCCACCCAAAGCCACATCCCACGTGACCCATGGCGCTACGGCCCCAACCAGGACCACCGCGCCTACGGCAGTGAAACGGCCGGCCGCCGAAGGCGCGCCCCGAAGCTCTCTCCGCCCGCCCATGCGAAGCGCTACATAGGCGCTACTGACGATCACCGCGGCTCCACCGGCCCAGATCCCGAGCACGAGCAGGAGCCCGTTGCCGTACTCGTCCGCCGCAGCCACGAGGCCCGCACACACCAGACCCCCACTGGCTGCGGCGACCGGCAAGGCCCGCCAGCGCCCGAAAATGACCACTATTCCGGCCCAGACGCTCGCAGCTAGCACCGGCCACACCAACAGCGCCACGATGAGTGGCGCGTGGTACCAAATCACCGTCATCAATCGCGAACTGATCAGAAGACCTGCGACCGCGGCTACCACAATACCGACTGCCCCACCCTGAGCACCCAGAGTGGCCATGCTAATGCTGCCCCGCTTCACCAACCCTCGCGATCTCCGTCGCCCTCGCATCCCAAGAGAGACCGAACCCTTGCTGCTGCAGCGGCGCTTGCCATCTCCCCTCCTGCCTCTCTTCTGTACGTTACCTTTGCACCGCGGGCCGCCCATGCGCCCACCCCAGGACCCGACGGGCGTTCATGCGCCCTCCCGTGTTCGAGCACGCCCACCTCGCACATACTGGCTCTTCGCGTCGGAGTGGGGATGAGGTGGTAGCCGGGAGGGTCGGGTAGGCGTCAGGGGCCCCGGTCATCGTTGCGGCTGTTCGACGGTCGCGACGACGAAGGAGGCCCCTGACGTGTGCGACGCTACCGGGGTTGCCGAGGTGATGCTCGGCCTGCCCGGGTTCCGGGTCCTCGATGCCCAGGAGTCCGATGCGGAGCTTGTGGTGGTGGTGGAGTCCCTGCCGGAGCCGGTGGGGTGTCCTGGGTGCGGGGTGGTGGCGGTGGCGCACGATCGGATGCCGGTGGAGTCCCGGGATCTCCCGGCGTTCGGGCGGGCCGTGCGGTTGGTCTGGAGCAAGCACCGCTGGCGGTGCGAGGAGCCCTTGTGCGGGTCGTGCACGTGGACGGAGACCTCACCGTTGCTTTCGTCCCGCTGCCTGTTGACCCGCCGGGCCGGGCTCGAGTGCTGCCTGCAGGTCGGCGTGAACGCCCGGCCGGTGGCGCAGATTGGAGTTGCCTCGGTTTCGTGGACGTCTGATGATTGGGGCCGCTGGCCCCGGATCGGAGGTCCACAGTGCCGAGAACCCGTCCCCCCTATCCGGTGGAGTTCCGCCGGGAGGCCTTGCGGCTGATGCGCGAGGAGGGTCGCAGCCCCGAGCAGCTCGAGCGCGAGCTCGGGGTGTCGGCCCAGACGCTGAGGAACTGGCGCCGGCAGGAGGCGGTTGACGCCGGCAGGACGCCGGGGCTGACAACCGAGGAGCGCGCCGAGCTCGGTCGGTTGCGGCGCGAGAACCGCGTCCTGCGTGAGGAGCGGGAGATCTTGAAAAAAGCGGCGGGGTTCTTCGCGGCGGAGACGATGAGGCCGGGCGGGTCGAGGTGACCTACCGCTTCATCGACCGCGAGCGGCCCCACCACGCCGTGGCGGTGATGTGCCGGGTGCTGCGCGTCTTTCGCAGCGGCTTCTACGCCTGGCGTGAGCGGGGCATCAGCGACCACGCCGCCTCCGACATCCAGCTTGCCGCCGTGATCGCGGGGATCCATCGCGAGTCTGACGGCACCTACGGGGCACCGCGCGTGCACGCGGAGCTTCGCGCCCGGGGGATCAGGACGAGCCGCCGGCGGGTCGCCCGTGTCATGCGCGAGCAGGGCCTCGAAGGGGTATCGCGGCGCCGGCGCCGCTCCCTGACGCGCCCCGCGCCCGAGCGGCCGGCCTGCCCGGACCTTGTCGAGCGGCGCTTCGGTGCCGCGACGGGACCGGACGAGGTCTGGTACGCCGACATCACCTACGTCCCCACCTGGGAGGGCTGGCTGTATGTCGCGCTCGTCGTCGACGCCTGGAGCCGCAGGATCGTCGGCTGGTCGATGCGCGACACGCTGGAGGCCGAGATCGCCGTCGACGCGCTGGGGATGGCCGCGACCCGCCGGCGCCCTGGCCGGGGGACCATCCACCACTCCGACCGCGGCGCGCAGTACGCCTCGACGGTCTTCGGCCGCACGCTGCGCGAGACCGGCCTCGTGCAATCGACGGGCCGTCGCGGCTCGGCGCTCGACAACGCCGCCTGCGAGTCGGCCATCGCCAGCTTCAAGTGCGAACTGGTGCACCGCCGCTCGTTCCGAAGCCGCGACGCCGCCCGCGCCGCGTGCTTCACGTGGATCGAAGGCTGGTACAACACGCGCCGGCGCCACTCCGCCCTCGGATACCTGTCACCCGTCGACTACGAGCAACTGCACGGGCCCTGCGGGCCCGCCGGCCCCGTCCAGCCAGCTTTGGAGGGAGCGCTGGCCGGGACCGGAACCCCCACCCACGAAAACCGAGAGGTGTCCGCGGAAATGAGGTAGCTCCAGATCGCCCGGGAGCTCGGGGTGTCCCGGCACACCGTGATGAATGCGGTGCGCGAGTACGGCGAGCCTTTGGTGGACGATCCGGATCGGGTCGGGAAGGTCAGGATGTTGGGGGTCGATGAGACCACCTGGCTTGCCACCACCCACGACCACCCGACCCGCTACGCCACCGGCCTGGTGGACCTCACCCGCCGCATCGTGATCGATGTCGTGCCGGGCAACACCAGCGCGGATCTGGGATCGTGGCTGGATCGCCAGCCGACCCGGTGGCTGGACGGGGTCGCGGTCATCGCCACCGACCTGGCCGAGTCGTACCGGCACGCCCTCGCCACCCGGCTGCGCCACGCGATCCGGGTCGCCGACCCCTTCCACGTGGTCAGGCTCGCCAACCGCACACTCGACGCGGTGCGCCGCCGCGTCCAGAACCAGACCCTCGGCCATCGCGGCCGCAAACGCGACCCGCTGTACCGGATCAGGAAGCTGATGCTCAAAGGCACCGACCGCCTCGACGGCGGCATGGGCATCGACCGGATGCCGCTCGGCCTGCGGCTCGGCGACCCCGACAACCAGGTGCTCGGGGCGTGGCTGGCCAAGGAATCGGTCCGGGACGTCTAGCTCACCGACGACCCCGCCGAGGCCGACCTCCTGATCGACAAGGCGATCGAGGCCCGCCGCCTCGACAGCGTCCCAGAGATCCGCGGCCTCGCCCACACCCTGATCCGCTGGCGCGACCAGATCCTCAGCCACCACCGCACCGGCGCAAGCACCGGGCCCCACCGAGGGCCTGAACCTGCTGATCAAGAAGGTCAAACGCGCCGGCCACGGATTCCACGGTGCCGCCGTTGTCGCAGCCATGACGTGGTGTCACGGTGCTTCTCACCAGGGACGTCAGCTGCTCCCCGACGCCATCTCAAATCCACTCTCGAATCGGCAGGGCATCGCGGGGCGGCAGTCCATAGCGGCGGGGCTATCGAATGTTCACGCGGCGCAGACGCAGAACGTCGCGAGCGCCCACTCGATCCCCCGCTCTGTACCCCCACTCCAGGGCTCCCGTATCGTCCATTTCCGCAAAGGGCATCGCCAGCCCTTCGCAAGCGTCGCATTCAGGCCATTCAGCGCCGATGCTACTGATCACATCATCCTGAACATTCGAAAGGTACTGTTCCAGCACCTTCGGCAGCCACTTCTCTAGCTCCCGATCTCCGAGCATGCCTGCGAGGCTTCGCCCAACCTGCTCCGCGGTCCAGTAGGAAGGATTGGCAGCCGGGGGAATCCGCTCCCGGATCGCCGCCGCTAGCAGATCAGCCACTCGGCGAAATTCTGCTTCATCCCGGCTCATATGATCCACACCCCGCAATCGTCGGGCCTCCCATCAGTCGCGCCGACTCGGCGCGGGCGCTCCAGGGGCCCCTAATTCGTTTTCGGGCTAGACCCTCGGTCCACACGACATGACAGCTGGAAACGAGCCCTCACGCGCACGGCGGAGAACGCGCCCGTCAACCACAAGCCGAACGCCTCCACGCGCAATGTCACGATGTCACCCTTCCTAAGGTTGTGGGAATCACCGCCCTGATCGTAATACCTTCGGAGCCGACCGTGCCAGCCATAATCCTTCACGCGTTCAGCGTCATATATTATCCCTGCCGAGTTCCCGTTGACCACGGCGGCAACCCTTAGCCTCACAAGCCCCTGAGCGCGGAACTTCCGACTGAGACGAACGTCCCAGCGGATCGTGTTGCGATCTGGCATCGATGTAAAGAGTATCCGCGGGGCGCCACTTGCGGCGTCATTGGTGCATTTCCCAATCCTGCCCGGCGATGGCTGGGGAGCAAGCCCCGTGGGATCGGTGGAATCACAGGGTGCGTTATTGACATAGGCGTAGAGATTCACATCTCCCGCTTGAAAGCCGATCGGGTCTTCGCTGAGGAACCGTCCGAGGTCGGGGGAGTAGTAGCGGGCGCGGTTGTATTGCAGTCCGGTGCCGTCGTTGTCGCGGCCCGTGTACTGGTAGCGGTTCGCGCTGGGAACACCAGTCGTGCTCGCGCGCCCGAAGGGGTCGTAGCTGTACTCGGTCGTGACGACTCCCAGGGGCCCGGTGAGGGCGATGGTGCTGCCGAGGGCGTCGGTGAGGTGGCTGGTGGTGACGCCGAGGGGGTCGGTGCGGGCGTAGAACTCGTCGGTGCCCGGCCCGACAAGCAGGTCGGCAGCGGGGGCCCCTGTTCCGTCGAGCTCCCGGACGGGGGTGTCGCCGTCGTGGAGGAACCGGGTGGTCTGGCCGTTCACGGTCACGGCGACCCGCCGGCCCGAGGCGTCGTAGCCGAAGCTCGCGGTGGTGCCGCCGCTAGTGATCCCGGTGAGCAGGTTCCTTCCCCCCCACGTGTACGTCTTGACGCCGTCGCCGGTGAGGTTTCCGTTCGCGTCGTAGGCGAAGGTCGCGCCTGCGCGGGTGGTGATGCGGTTCGCCGGGTCGTAGCTTGCGGAGGAGAGCGCCGGCGGGACGTCGCTTCGGGCGTAGCTTCCCGACACGCGGCTTCTGCGCCCGTCCTTGTCGTAGCCGTAGGCGAGGTCCCCGAGGGTCTGGGCCGGGCCCTGGTAGCCGATCGAGGCAAGGTGGCTCGCCGGCCCGTACCCGTAGGTCTCGGTCACGCCGTTCGGCAGGGTGACCGACGCGAGCCGGCCCGCATTATCGTAGGCCTTCCCGACCGACAGCGGGCCGCGCGTCAACTGGGTGAGCCTGTCCGCCTCGTCCCACGTGTAGCCGGTGGGGGCCTGGCCGGTTACGGTCATCTGGGTGGTGCTGCCCGCCGCGTCGTAGCCGTACCCGACGGTTCCCTGGCGGGGGCGTGCGTCCAGGCGGGGATCTCGGCCCACGTCCGCGCGCACGACCTGCGCCACCGCCCCATCTCCCGAATGGTGCCGGCGGGCCTGCCGATCACCGGGATCCGGCAGGTCGCGAACCACGGGCGGGCATCGGTGACGCTCGACACGTACGCGCACGTCCTCTTGGACGAGCCAGCGTGGCGCCTCGCCACGTTCCGGGACGGTGCCGTGTGTTCCTGGGCGGCGCCCCTGGAGGTACCACGGTGGCACCGGACGACGTCGGCGCCCACGGTGGGGGCCCGAAATCACCCGCAAACAGGGGTGAGGACGAACCAGTGGAGGATAGCGGGCTCGAACCGCTGACCTTCGCGCTGCCAGCGCGACGCTCTCCCAGCTGAGCTAATCCCCCGGGCCCGGGGATTATACGGGGGCGGCGCGCACGGGGCCACCTCGGGGTGTCACCGCATGTCCCTCGCGCGGGCCCCCGGGGCCGCGGTCACGCCCGGCGCGACATCAGGTAGACGCCGAGGACCACCCCGATCGCGACGAACAGGAGCGGGACGAACAGCGCCGTCGTGATCGCCGCGACGATCCGCAGGATGACGACGAGCACCACCACGCCGACGGCGACGAGCCCGATGGTGGCGAGAAGCCCCGCGCCGTCGGACCGTCCGCCCACGTCACGCCTCCCCGGCCGCCGCGACCGTGGGGACGTGGTCCTCGCGCGGCGCCTCCCGCCACAGCCGGTCGAGGCGGTAGAAGTCCCGCGCCTGCGGCGTGTAGCAATGGAAGACGACGTCGAGGAAGTCGATGAGGACCCATTCCCCCTCGCGCTCCCCCTCGACCCGCCGGGCGATCACGCCCGACTCCTTCATGCGGCGGCGGACCTCCTCGGCGATCGCCTTCG
>JBFLWO010000028.1:0-11722 GCA_040757755.1 Actinomycetota bacterium | reverse complement strand
CCGTGTCGGTGGGCCTCCCCCTGCTCGTGCTGGCCGCCCAGGTGGCGCGGGGACGCGGCCTGCGCGACGCGCTGGGCGGCTACGAGCAGCTCGACTTCGCGGCGGTGTCGCCGCACGCGCTGTGGGTGTGGGTGGTGCGGCACTTCGCGGTGCTCGCGGTGGCGGTGGCGGTCGTTCCGGCGGTGCTCGCGATCGCCGGGCTGCCGCGGTTCCTGCGCCGCGGCGCGGACCCGGGGGAGCGGGCCGTCGCGGTGACGGTGGTGGCGATGGCGCTGCCCCTCATCGTGGAGGTCGCGGGGTTCGCGTCCGTGCATTCGCTGCGCGTGGAGGAGCGGAACCTCTTTGTCGTCGAGCCGCTCCTCGTGCTCGTCGGCATGGCGGCGGTCGCGCGGCGGCGCCTGAGCGTCGCGGGGGCGGCGGTGGGCGCCGTCGCGGTGGCGTGGGCCGTGCTGGCGCTTCCCGAGGAGGCGCTGATGAACCCGGTCCCCTACGCCGACACCTACGCCCTGATCGCGGTGAGCGGCGGGGCGGGGACCCTGTCCACGACGATGGGCACGCTCCTCGTCGCCCTCCTCGTGCTGGGGCTCCTGCTGGGTGCCGCGGCGATCATCGCGCCGGGCCGGCCCGGCGTGGTGGCGGCGTTCGGGGTGCCCGCGCTCCTCATCGCCGCGTCGAACCACTACGTCACGTCGTCGAGCGCGTGGATCTCCCGGATGGCCTCGCCGTACGCGGGCAATCCTCACGACTGGATCGACGCGGCGGCGGGTCGCGACTCCCGCGTCTCGCTCATGTGGTCGAGCGACGAGACCCCGCTCCTCGCCTGGCAGGCGGAGTTCTGGAACCGCTCCGTGGGCGAGATCCTCACCACCCCGGGGGACATCCCGGGCCCGCCGGGGCGGCGCGTCGACGTGGACCCGGGGACGGGGGCGGTCACCTCCGGCGGCGCGCCGGTCGTGCTGGAGGACGGCTTCGTCGCGGCGCCCGGCCGGTTCCGTCCCGCGGGCACGGCCGTCGCGACCCACGTCACGGCGGGCGGCACCCTGACGTTGTGGCGGTCCCCGTCGCCGCTGCGGCTGGCCGCCGCGACGGCGGGGCTCGCGCCGGACGGGTGGACGGGGCCGGAGATGGAGGCCCGCGCGTACGCGTGCGCCGGCGGGGTGTTCCGGTTCCGGCTGGCCCTGGGGTTCGGCACGCGGGGACGCGTGCAGGTGACGCGCAGCGGCCTGCCGCCGGTGCGCCTCACGGTGCGGTCCCGCACGCCGCGGGTGTTCGCGGTGCGGGTGGCGCCGGAGTCGCCGGGCGGGGCGTGCGTGGCGCACCTCGCGTTCCTGGACGCGAAGACCGGCAACGCGATCGCTCAGAACGGCGATCAGCGGGTGCTGGGGATGAGAGCAGATCCCCCCGAGTGGGTACCGGTGCCGACATGACGGACGTGCGCGCGACGTAGACGGCCGTGGCCCTCGGCCTGCTGCGGCACCTCGTGAGCCCGTCGCGGCGCGACGAGCTGACCGCGGTGCGCGACGCGTTCCGCCGGGTGGAGGGCTGGCTCACGGAGGCGGAGGGCCTCCTGCTGTACGAGCTGGCGCGGCGGGGGCCACCGGGCGCTGCGGTGGTGGAGGTGGGGTCGTGGAAGGGGCGCTCCACGGTGTGCCTCGCGCTCGGCGCCCGCGCCGGCGGGGGCGGCGCGGTCGTCGCCGTGGACCCGCACACGGGGTCGGAGGAGCACCACCGCGAGCTCGGTGCGGTCGACACGTTCGCGGAGTTCACTGAGAACGTGGCGCGTGCGGGGGTGGGGGACGTCGTCCGCCCGGTGCGGGTCACCTCCACGCAGGCGGCGGCGGAGTTCGACGGGCCGGTGGGAGTCGTGTTCATCGACGGTGCGCACGACTTCGCGAGCGTGTGCGACGACATCGAGGCGTGGCTGCCGCGGGTCGTTCCGGGCGGGACGGTGGCGTTCCACGACGTGAGCGGCGACTGGCCGGACGTGCGCCGGGCGGTGGTCACCCGCGTCGTGTCGGCCGGGCGGATCGACCGCGTGCGGTTCGTGCACTCCATCGTCTACGGGCGGCGCAGGGATCGGGCGGGGCCCGTGGCGCGGGCGGCGGCCCGGGTGGTGCTGGGCTACAAGCGGGTCGTGGACGCGTCCCGCCCCTGGATGGACCGGGTGGCGGCCGCCCGCCGGCGGCGCCGGCGGGCGTGACGGCCTCCTACGCGGGCTGCACGGACCCCGCGCCGTTGCCGGTGTGGGCGTCGCGCGCCGGGACCCCCTCGAAGGTGCGGACGCTGGTGCACCGCACCCCCGCGTGGCCGCATGCGGTCTCGATCCTGCGGAGGCGGTCCGGCGGCGCATCCGGGATGGTGACGTAGAGGACCTCGGGGCGGTACCGGTCGAGGATCAGCTCGATGTGCTGGTGCCCGCCCAGGACCCGGACTCCCTGGGAGCGCATGCCGTGCTTGGCGGGGTCGTCGTCGACGAAGCCGGCGACGACGTGCTCGCCGCGGCGGCGCAGCTCCCGCAGCAGGGTGTGGCCGGCGGCGCCGGCCCCGACGATGACGGCGACCGGCAGGCCGCGGCGGTCGCGCTGGCCCTGCAGCCATTCGCCGAGGCCCCGTTCCGCGAGGCGGGATCCCGCGATCAGCACGAAGCAGACGACCGCGTCGATGACGAAGACGGACCGCGAGTAGCCGTCGAAGCGGAACACGAGGGTGAGGGCGGCGACGGCGACCGCCTCGGAGACGACGACGGCGAGGAATGCGCGGGCGACGTCCCGGGTGCCGGCGTACCGCCACAGGCCCCGGTACAGGCCGAAGTAGAGGAACGCGCCGTACCGGGCGGCGACGAGGAACGGGAGGGACTCGGCGATGAGCTCCGAGTTCAGGTCGTCGGGGAGCCGGTCGTAGCGCAGGACGTAGGCGATGTAGTAGGCGGCGACGATCAGGACGAGGTCGATGAGCCCTTCGAGCAGGCGCCGCTTGTGCAGCCGGTACGTCTCGATCGACAGCCAGCCGCCGTCGGTGTCGACGGCCCTCGGGGCGATGCCCTGCGCCGCCCGCCGCGCCTGGATCAGGAAAAGCGCGAAATGGGCGAGGAGGGCGAGGGAGAGGCCGAGGCCGACGAGGGCGGGGAGGAGGTGCCCGTACTCGACGTACAGCAGGGAGGAGCCGCCGAGCACCCCGGCGGCGCCGACGAGCAGGAGCACCGCCCGCTTCTCGCTGAGCCCGTAGATGACGAGCTGGTGGGAGGTGTGGTCGCGTCCCCCCTCGTGGATGGGGCGCCCTTCGATGAGGCGGACGACCGAGACGAGCATGGTGTCGAGGATGGGCACGGCGAGGACGAGGAGCGGCACGGCGATGGCGGCGACGAGGCCGGACGCCTCGTGCCAGCTCGCGGCGAGGGCGAGCCACGCGAGGGAGAAGCCGAGGAGCTGGCTGCCGCTGTCCCCCATGAAGAGGGCGGCCTTGGCGCGGGGGCGGAAGTTGAGGGGGAGGAACCCGGCGATGACGGCGGCGACGAGGACCGCCATGGTGACGACGTCGGGGAGCCCCGCGATGGAGGCGTGGACGGCGAGCAGGACGGCGCTGACGATGCCGACGCCGGCGGCGAGCCCGTCCATGTTGTCCAGGAGGTTGAAGGCGTTCGAGATGAGGATGACCCACACGAACGTCATGGCGCTGGACAAGGGCTCGACGTCGATGATCTCGACGGTGGTGCCGGTGGCGAGGAGGATGGCGGCGGCGAGGATCTGCCCGATGACCTTGCCGAGGGGTTTCATGCCGCGCAGGTCGTCGTACAGGCCGAGGCCGGCCATGAGGGCGGCGGCGCCGATGAACCCGGCGGTGCGCCTGTCGTCGACGCGGCCCCCGGCCGCGGCGATGGCGGCGCCGACGGCGAAGCCGACGGCCATGGCGAGGCCGCCGATGCGGGGGACGGCGTCGGACCGCCAGCGCTCCTCGCCGGCGGCGACGCCGCGCAGGCCGAGGCGGCGGCGGACGATGACGGTGGAGCCGATGAGGCTGAGGGCGAACGCGATGCCCGCCGCGACGGCGAGCAGCATCAGGGGGCGATGGCGGGGGCCCGCCGGTGCGCGATGACGTCGGCGAGGATGTCGTCGAGGTCGCGGACCGGGGCCCAGCCGACGGCCCGCCCGATCTTTCCGATGTCGGGCACGCGGTGGCGCATGTCCTCGAAGCCCTCGCCGTAGGCGTCCTCGTAGGGGACGTAGTCGATGGCGTCGCCGATGCCGGTGAGCTCCCCGATGCGCCGGGCGAGGTCGGCGATGGCGATGGGGGCGGTGTTGCCGACGTTGTAGATCTCGCCGGCGGTGGAGGGGTCGTCGACGAGGGCGCGGAGGGCGCCGACGGTGTCGTCGACGTGGCAGAAGCAGCGGGTCTGGAGGCCGTCGCCGAAGACGCGCATCGGCCCCCCGGCGAGGGCCTGCTCGACGAGGGCCGGCACGACCATGCCGTACTCCCCGGTCTGGCGGGGGCCGACGGTGTTGAACAGGCGGGTGACGACGACGTCGAGGTCGCGTTCCTTGTGGTACGCCAACGCGAGGAACTCGTCGAGGGCCTTCGACCCGGCGTACGCCCACCGGTTCACGGTGGTGGGCCCGTAGATCCGCCGTTCGTCCTCGGCGAGGGGCGCGAGGGAGCGGTGGTCGCCGTACACCTCAGAGGTGGAGGCGACGAGGACGCGTTTCCCGAACCGGGCGCACAGGTCGAGGACCACCTCGGTGCCCTGCACGTTGGTGACGAGGGTGTGGACGGGCTTCTCGACGATGAGGCGGACGCCGACGGCGGCGGCGAGGTGCCATACCCGGTCGCAGCGGTGGACAAGGCTGTTCACCACCGCCTCGTTGAGGACGGTGTCGACGACGAGGTGGAAGTCCCGCCGGTCCGTGAGGTGGGCGACGTTCTCGAACCGTCCGGTGGACAGGTCGTCGAGCGCGTACACCTCCCAGCCGTCGGCGAGAAGCGCCTCACACAGGTGCGAGCCGATGAACCCCGCGCCGCCGGTGACCAGGGCGCGAGGCCGACCGGAGGGCCCCCCGACAGGCATGCGGGCCACCCTACAACACGCCTCCCGGGCGAACGAGAGGGATGGGTCGGCCGGCCTCAGCGGCCGGCGAGGGCGACGTCCGGCCCGGTGCGGGCGAGCCATTCGGCGTACCGCTCGAGGCCCGCCTCGATGGGCGTCGACGGCGCGTAGCCGATCTCGTCGCACGCCCGGGTGACGTCGGCGCAGGTGATCTCCACGTCCCCCGGCTGCATCGGGTGGCGGTCGATGCGCGGCTCCACCCCCAGTGCCTCGCCGAGCAGGCGGACGAGGTCGCGGAGCCGCGTGGTGCGGGACTCCCCCAGGTTGTAGACGTGGTACGTCTCGGTGCGCTCCATCGCCCGGACGACGCCGTCGACGATGTCGCCGATGTACGTGTAGTCGCGGGCAGTGTCGCCGTCGCCGAACATGGGGACGGGCTCCCCGCCGCGGATGAGGCGGGCGAACTTGGCGATCGCCATGTCGGGGCGCTGGCGCGGCCCGTAGGCGGTGAAGAAGCGAAGGACGGTGACGGGGAGCCCGTACAGGTGGTGCCAGGTGTGGCACAGCACCTCCCCGGCCTTCTTGGTGGCGGCGTACGGCGACACGGGGCGGGACGCCTCGTCGTCCTCCGCGAACGGGATGCGCGTGAGGCCCCCGTAGACGCTGGAGGAGGAGGCGAACACGAGGCGCGTGCCGGGGCGGGCCCGCAGCGCCTCGAGGACCGACACGGTGCCCTGCACGTTCACGTCCGCGTACAGGCCGGGCTGGGCGATGGACGGGCGGACGCCGGCACGGGCGGCGAGGTGGACGACGACGTCGAACCCGCCGTCCTCGACGAGGCGGCGGACGAGGGCGGCGTCGCGGATGTCTCCCTCGACGAGGCGGAACCCGGGGTGGTCGGCGGCGCCGGCGAGGTTGGCGCGCTTCAGGGCCGGGTCGTAGTAGTCGTCGAGGTTGTCGAGGCCGACGACGTCCGCGCCGCGGGCGAGGCAGGTGTCGACGAGCGTCGACCCGATGAACCCCGCGGCACCGGTGACGAGGACGCGCTGGAATGGGCGGGGGTCGCGTTCGGGCATCGTGTCGTGGGTCGGGGCGGCCGCGGCGCCCGTGCCGCCGTCCGCCGGGGGGCGGCGGGCCCGGACGGTATCAGCCGTCGGGCGTCGCGGCGCCGCATCCGGGGGGCCGGCGCGGCCGGGCCGTCAGCCCGAGATCACCGCCGCGGCGCGCTTGTGGGCGATGACGTCGGTGAGGATGTCGTCGAGGTCGCGGACCGGGGCCCAGCCGATGGCCCGGTGGATCTTGGCGACGTCGGGGACGCGGTGGCGCATGTCCTCGAAGCCCTCGCCGTAGGCGTCCTCGTAGGTGCAGTACTCGATGTCGGCGTCGGCGCCGGTGAGGTCGATGATGCGGCGGGCGAGGTCGGCGATGGCGATGGGGGCGGTGTTGCCGACGTTGTAGATCTCGCCCCCGGTGGAGGGGTCGTCGACGAGGGCGCGGAGGGCGGCGACGGTGTCGGCCACGTGGCAGAAGCAGCGGGTCTGGAGGCCGTCGCCGAACACGGTGAGGGGCCCGCCGGCGAGGGCCTGCTCGACGAGGGCCGGCACGACCATGCCGTACTCCCCGGTCTGGCGGGGGCCGACGGTGTTGAACAGGCGGGTGACGACGACGTCGAGGTCGCGTTCCTTGTGGTACGCGAGGGCGAGGAACTCGTCGAGCGCCTTCGACCCGGCGTACGCCCACCGGTTCACGGTGGTGGGCCCGTAGATGCGCCGCTCACCCTCGTTGAGTGGCGTGAGGCTCTGGTGGTCGCCGTACACCTCTGACGTCGACGCGACGAGCACGCGCTTGTTGAAGCGCGCGCACAGGTCGAGGACCACCTCGGTGCCTTGTACGTTCGTCACAAGCGTGTGGACGGGCTTCTCGACGATGAGGCGGACGCCGACGGCGGCGGCGAGGTGCCACACCCGGTCGCAGCGGTGCACCAGGCTGTTCACCACCGCCTCGTTCAGCACCGTGTCGACGACGAGGTGGAAGTCCCGCCGGTCCGTGAGGTGCGCGACGTTGGCGAGGCTCCCGGTCGACAGGTCGTCGAGCGCGTACACCTCCCAGCCGTCCTGCAGCAGGGAGTCGCACAGGTGGGAGCCGATGAAGCCCGCCCCGCCGGTGACGAGGGCCTTCGGGCGGTCGCGTTGCGTGGGGCGAGCGTTCAGCACCGCGGGGAATCTACAGGGGCGCCGGCGGCGGCGGGACGCAACGTGATGAACGACATCCCGCGCCGTGCGGGTTGTGTGTAACACACTTCGGTGCTACGGGGTGCCCCGTCCGTCGAGCCCGTCGCGGTAGAGGCCGGCGATGTCACGCACGAGCCGTGAGAGGGCGAACCGTTCGGTGACGTCCCGCCGGCCCTCGGCGGCGAGGGACCGGGCGAGGTCGCGGTCGGCGAGGAGCCGGGAGACGTGGCGTCCCACCGCGGCGCCGTCCCCGGCGGGGGCGAGAAGCCCCGTCTCGCCGTCGCGGACGACGCTGGGCACGCCGCCGACGCGCGTCGCGACGGCCGGGACCGCGGCGGCGAGGGCCTCGATGAGGCTGACGGGGGTGCCCTCGTTGTCGGAGGTGAGGACGACGACGTCGCTGGCGGCGTAGAGGTCGGGGGTGTCGCGGACGAAGCCGGGCCACAGGACGCGGTCGCCGAGGCGGCGGGCGGCGGGGCTCGCCCGCAGCTCGTCCGCCAGCTCGCCGTCGCCGGCGACGAGGAACCGGGCGTCGGGGTGGGCGGCGGCGACCTCCTCGGCGGCGGCGAGGAACACGTCGATCCGCTTGATGGGGACGAGGCGGGCGACGATCGCGACGAGGGGGGCGCCGGGGGGGATGCCGTGGCGGCGGCGGAAGTCGGCGCCGCGGCGGGCGCGGTCGCCGTCGGGCAGCGCGAAGCGGGACAGGTCGAATCCGAGCGGCACGACGCGGATCTGCTCCGGCCGCCCGATCCCCAGCTCCAGCAGGTCGTCGCGCACCTCGGGGGACACGGCGACGAGGACGTCGGTGCGGCGGGCGAGGAAACGCTCGATGCCGGCGAAGAACGCGGCGGCGCGGGGGGTGAAGTAGCCGCTCAGGACGTGCCCGTGGAAGGTGTGGACGACGAGGCGGGGGCGGCGGCGGCCGGCGGCGAGGGCGGCGAGCCGCCCGACGGTGCCGGCCTTCGCCGTGTGCGTGTGCAGCACGTCGGGCCGCTCCCGGCGGATGATGCGGCGAACCGCGGCGGCGGCGCGGAGGTCGCGGAGGGGGCTCACCTCCCGGCCGAGCGACGGGAGGAGCAGGGGGCGCACGCCGAGCTCGGCGGCGAGGTCGTCCATGGTGCCCTCGCGCTCCGCCTCCCGGCCGCGCACCAGGGTGGTGGTGAAGCCTTCGCGTTCGAGCTCGGTGCTGAGGGTGATCGCCTGGATGGCGGGACCGCCGATGTTGAGCCGGGCGATGACCCGCAGCACCCGCCGGGGCGGGGTCACGACGCCTCGATCGCGACCGGCGGCGGGGCCGCGGAGGTGTTCCCGCTGCCGCGCAGCCACCGCTCGAGCGTGAGGATCGTCCAGAGGCGGAAGCCGTGCTCCACCTGCCGCCCGCGGTGCTCGTCCCACAGCCGCGTCACGGCACCGCGGTCGAGGATGCCGGCGGTGCGGGCGTCGGCGGCGAGCACCTCGTCCTGGAACACCTCGCCGAGGGGGCCGCGGAACCAGTGGCCCATGGGGACGCCGAAGCCGTGCTTCTTCCGGTCCCAGATCTCGTCGGGCAGGAGCGGCCCGAACGCCTTGCGCAGGAAGGGCTTCACGGACCGCAGGCCGACCTTGTGGCGGGCCCGGACCCGGGCGAGGCATTCGACGACGGCGGTGTCGAGGAACGGGGACCGCGTCTCGAGGGAGTTCGCCATCGACGTGCGGTCCATCTTCACGGCGAGGTCGTCCGGCAGGTACGTCTTGAAGTTGGCGTAGAGGATCCGGTCGAGCTGCGGCAGCGCGGCGGCGCGCGTGTAGCAGTCGTCCATGGAGGCGGTGACATCCCGGGGGGCGAGGGCGCGGACGTCGGCGGGGACGACCTGGGCGAGGAGGTCCTCGTTGAGGACGGCGATCCACGACTGGTACCGGTCGCGGACGGGTTGCCCGGCGCGTTCGAGGAACCTCTCGGCGCGGCGGCGGGGGCTGAAGTAGCCGTCGCTTCGCGGCAGCAGGCGCACCGCCCGGCGGCCGGCGCGGGCGAGGGGGGTGGGGACCATCCCGGAGATGCGGGCGGCGACGAACCGGTCGTACCCGCCGAACACCTCGTCCCCGCCGTCTCCGTTCAGGGCGACGGTGACGTGTTCGCGCGCGAGGCGGCACACGAGGTACGTGGGGATGGCGGAGGAGTCGGCGAACGGCTGGTCGTGGTGCCACAGGAGGGTGTCGAGCAGGGCGACGGCGTCGGCGCGCACGACGAACTCGGTGTGGTGGGTGGAGAACCGTTCGGCGACGAGCCGGGCGTAGTCGCGCTCGTCGAACGACTGGTCGTCCTCGAACCCGATGCTGAACGTGTGGACGGGGACGTCGGACAGCTGCGCCATGAGGCCGACGACGATGGACGAGTCGATGCCGCCGGAGAGGAGCGCCCCGATGGGGACGTCGGACACCATGCGGCGGCGCACCGCGTCGCGGATGAGCGCGGCGATGCGGCCGGCGAGGTCCCCGTCGGCGGGCGTGCCGGCGGGTTCGAGCGGCCAGTCCCAGTAGGGGCGGATCCCCTCGATGCCGCGGGTCGTGTACGTGAGGGTGCATCCGGGCGGCACCTGCGACACGCCTTCGTAGAGGGTGTGGGGGCCGGGGACGTACCCGTAGGTGAGGAACTCGGGGAGGCGCGCGAGGTCGGGGCCGGTGCGCACCCAGGGGGCGGCGCGGAGCGCCTTGATCTCGGACGCGAACGTGAGCCGCCCGCCGATCTGCGTGTAGTAGAGCGGCTTCTTTCCGGTCCGGTCGCGGGCCAGGATGAGCCGGCCGCGGTTCGCGTCCCACAGGGCGAACGCGAACATCCCGTCGAGGCGGTGGATGAAGTCGTCGCCCCATTCCTCGTAGGCGCGGACGACCACCTCCGTGTCGCCGCTGGAGCGGAACCGGTGCCCCCGTGAGGTGAGGTCGGCGCGCAGGTCGGCGAAGTTGTAGATCTCGCCGTTGTAGGTGACGGTGACGGAGCCGTCGTCGTTCGACAGCGGCTGACGTGCGGCGTCGGTGAGGTCGAGGATCTTGAGGCGGCGGTGGCCGAGCCAGCCGTGCAGCCCGCCGCCGCGGATCTCCGTCTCCCCCGCCCCGTCCGGGCCGCGGTGGGTGAGGAGGTCGCGCATCGTCCGCGCCGCCTCCACGTCGATGGGGCCGGCGGGTGGTCCTATGAATCCGCAGATGCCGCACATGGCGTCCGACCCCCGTACCGCTCACGTCCCGTCCACCGGCGACTCGCCGCCCCGGCGGACCCCATGCCCGTCGCTCGTTCGCCACCGCCCCGGTTTCCACCGCCGGGCGGACACTGACGTAACGACGGGACGCCCGGCGGTTTCAATGTCCGCCGCGGGCCGACACTACCAGCAGCCCCCTGACGGGATCCGCAGGCGGGTTCACACATCGACGCGCCATCGCCGCACGCGCCCTGGTAGGGTGCGCCGCCGTGCGAGCCCTCGTCACAGGCGGTGGAGGCTTCATCGGCCACCACTTGGTGCGCCGGCTTCTGGCCGACGGGCACGATGTCCGGGTCCTGGACAATTTCGCGACGGGCAGCCGCGCCCGGCTCGCGGGCATGCCGGCGGAGGTGATCGAGGGCGACCTGCGTTCCTACGAGCGCGTGCACACGGCGGTGCGCGGCGTCGACCGGGTCTTCCACCTGGGCGCCCTCCCCTCGGTGCAGCGCTCGATCCAGGATCCCCTCACCACGCACGCGGTGAACGTGGACGGCACCCTGAACGTGCTGCTCGCGTCACGCGACGAGGGCGTCGGTCGGGTGGTGATCGCGTCGTCGTCGTCCGTGTACGGGGCGAACCCGGCCCTGCCGAAGGCCGAGACGGACATCCCGCTGCCGCTCTCGCCGTACGCCGTGTCGAAGCTCGCGGCCGAGCGCTACTGCGCCGCGTTCCACGCCGTCTACGGGCTCGAGACGGTCGCGCTGAGGCTCTTCAACGTGTATGGGCCGGGCCAGAGCCCGCATTCCGAGTACGCCGCGGTCGTGCCCCGCTTCATCGCCGCGATGTCCGCGGGCGAGCCCCCGACGATCTACGGGGACGGGGCGCAGACCCGGGACTTCACGTTCGTCGAGGACGTCGTGGACGCGTTCGTGCGGGCGGGCTCCACCGACGGGGCCGCCGGCCACACCTTCAACATCGCGGGCGGTCGGCAGCTGTCGATCCGGGGGCTCGCCTCGCTGCTGGCGGAGATCATCGAGGTGGAGGACGCCCCGCGGTTCGAGCCGGGCCGGGACGGCGAGGTGCGCCTCAGCGAGGGGGACGCCTCCCTCGCCGGACGCATCCTGGACTGGCGGCCGACCACCTCCGCGCGCTCCGGGCTCGAGCGGTCCGTCGAGGCCCTCGCCGCGACACTCGCGGTCTGATCCGCGGGCGGCCGACGTCGTGGCCGCCGGGAGGACACACGGTCACGGCGCCGGCGCGGACCCCCGATCCTCCGGGGA
>JBFLWO010000027.1:0-11887 GCA_040757755.1 Actinomycetota bacterium | reverse complement strand
CGGCAGAACGGGGCGAACGTCCACGGGGCCGCCACTAGGATCCGGGGGGTGGGAACCACGTCGGGAGCGGCCGAGCGGGCTGCCGGGGTGAGGGTCGTCCCGGCCCTCCTTGGGCTGGTGCGTTTCGCGCACACCGTGTTCGCCCTGCCGTTCGCGTTGGCGGGGGCGTTCCTGGCGCGGCACGAGGTGCCGGGGGCGGCGACGCTGGGGTGGATCCTGCTGGCGATGGTGGGGGCGCGGTCCCTGGCGATGGCGGTGAACCGCCTCGTCGACGCCCGCATCGACGCGTTGAATCCGCGCACGCAGGGGCGGGAGATCCCGTCGGGGCGCCTGAGCCGCGGTCAGGTGACGGTGTTCGCGGCGGTGAGCCTCGCCGCGCTGCTCGTCGCGGTGAGCCGCCTGCCGGAGATCACCTGGTACCTGTGGCCGATCCCGGTCGCGGGCTTCGTGATCTACCCGTACACGAAGCGGTTCACGTGGCTGTGCCACCTGGTGCTCGGCGTCGTCATCGGGCTCGCCCCCGTCGGCGGGTGGATCGCCGTCACCGGGGAGTTCGCCACCGCGCCGATCCTGCTGGGGGCGGCGGTCGCCCTGTGGATCGCCGGCTTCGACGTGATCTACGCCCTGCTCGACATCGAGTTCGACCGCGCCCACGGGGTGCGGTCCGTCCCCGCACGGTTCGGGCCGGCGGCCGCCCTCGCCATCACCGGGGTGGCGCACGCCGCGGCCGTCGCGCTGCTCGTCGGTGCGGGCCTCTCCGCCGGCGCAGGGATCGTGTACCTCGCGGGTGTCGGCGCCTGCGCCCTCGTCCTCGCGTACGAGAACGTCACGGTCGCGCACGACGACCCGGGGCGCATCGCCCGGGCGTTCGGGGCGAGCAACATGGTGGTGTCGCTCCTGTTCTTCGCCTTCACGCTCGGTGAGGTGACCCTGTCGTCGTAGAGGCCACCGGGCTCCGCAAGGCCTTCGGCGGCCGCCGCGCCGTCCACGACGTCGACCTCGCCGTCCACACCGGCGAGCGGCTCGCGGTGGTCGGGCCGAACGGCGCAGGCAAGACGACCGTCCTGCGGATGGTCGCGGCGCTCCTGCGCCCCGACGCCGGGCGCCTCGCGGTCATGGGGCACGCCATGCCGGACGAGGCGCCGCGGGTGCGCGGAGCGATCGGCTACCTCGGCCACCAGCCGATGGTGTACCTGGACCTCACCGCCTGGCAGAACCTGGAGCTGTTCGCCGACCTGTACGGGGTGCCGCGCCCCCGCGCCCGCATCGAGGAGCTCCTCGACCGCGTCGGGCTCCTCGCCCGCTCCTACGACACCGTCCGCACCTTCTCGCGCGGCATGGCGCAGCGGCTCGCGATGGCGCGGATGCTGCTGCACGAGCCGACGCTCCTCCTCCTCGACGAGCCGCACGTCGGGCTCGACGCCCCCGCCGCCGCCCACCTCGACGCCCTCCTCACCGACGGCGACGGCCGCTCCGTCCTGATGGTCACGCACGACCTGGAGCGCGCCGCGACCCTCAGCGACCGGGTGGTGGTGATGCGGGCGGGGCGCGTCGCCCTCGACGTCCCCACCGCGGAGGTCACGCCCGGCGAGCTGCGCCGCCGCTACGAGGAGATCGTCGCGTGACCTCCCCGTGGACCCGCCAGATGCGGGCCCTCCTCCTCAAGGACCTCCGACTCGAGCTGCGCACCCGCGACACCCTCGTCGCGATGCTCCTTTTCGCCGTCCTCGCCATGCTCGTCCTGCAGTTCGCGTTCCAGCGGGTGGAGAGCGACCTCACCCGGTTCGCCGCCGGCGTGCTGTGGGTCGTGATGGCGCTCACCAGCATCCTGGGGGTGGGGCGGTCCTACGTGGCGGAGCGGGAGCAGGGCGTCCTCGACGGGCTGCTCGTCGCCCCCGTGTCGCGCCTCGTGATGATCACGGCGAAGGCCCTCGCGATCGTCGCGTACCTCGCCGCCGTGGAGGTCGCGGTGGTGCCGATGGTCGGGGTGTTCTTCGTCAAAGGCCCCTATTTCTCCGAGATCGGCTGGCTCATCCTGGTGTGCCTCCTCGCGGACGTCGCGATCGGAGTCCTCGGCAGCCTCCTCGCCGCCCTCGCCCTGCACGGCCGGGCCCGGGAGCTCCTCCTGCCCGTGATCTTCCTGCCGTCCCTGATCCCCGTCGTGATCGCCGCGTCGGGGGCCACACACGCCATCACGGGTGGGCCGAACGACCTGGCGGAGTACCGGGGCTACTGCCTGTTCCTCCTGGTCTATGCGGTAACCTTCGGCCTCGTCACGTACGCGACCTACGAGTCGGTCTTCGATGACTGAGGCGTTGCGCGGTCGCGGGCTCGCGGTCTCCGGCTCCCTCGCCGCGGTGCTCACGACCCTGGCCGTGATCGGCGTCTTCCTTGTTGCCCCCGAGGACGCGGACCAGGGCATCATCCAGAAGATCTTCTACTTCCACGTGGCGATCGCCGTCGCGTCGCTGGTCGGTTTCCTCGTCGCGTGCATCGCGGGGCTCCTGTACCTGCGCCGCCGGGAGGAGCGGTGGGACGAGCTGTCCGCCACGGCGGTCGGCGTCTCCCTGCTGTTCTCCGTGCTCGTCGTGATCACCGGGTCGATCTGGGCGAAGGCGTCGTGGGGCACGTGGTGGGTGTGGAGCGACGTGCGCCTCGTCACCTACATGATCGTGGTGCTGCTCTACGCCGCCTACTTCGTGCTGCGGTCCTCCCTGGAGGGCGAGCGCCGCATGCGGCACTCCGCGATCTTCGCCGTCGCCGCGTTCGCCTCGGTGCCGCTGTCCTTCTACTCGGTGCGGATCGCCAACTCGTTCGTGCACCCGGTCGTGTTCACCCGCAACGGGGCGAACATGCCGGCCGAGATGCTCGTGTGGTTCGTCGTCAGCGTCGCCGCGATGCTCGCCCTGTTCACCGCCCTCGTGCACCTGCAGCTCACCCAGAGCCGCGCGGATCGCGCGCTGCGGCGCCTCAAGTCCGCCCTGGAGGTCTGACCGCGGTGTCGACGGGAGCCCAGTACGTGGTGGCGGTGTACGCGGTGATCTGGTTCGTGCTGCTCGTGTACGTCGTCTATGCGGGGGCGCGGATGGCCCGCATCTCCAGGGAGATCGAGCTTCTGTCCCGGGTCGTGGAGCGCGACGAGGAGTGACGACGCGCGTCGCTCCCGCCCGGCCGGCCGGCCCCGGCAAGAGCTGGTACCCGGCGTTCCTCGACGTGGAGGGGCGGCGCGTCCTCGTCGTCGGCGGCGGCCCCGTCGCCACCGACAAGACCGCCACCCTGGTCGAGCACGGCGCCCGGGTGCGCCTCGTGTCCCCCCTGCTCACTGACGCGCTCGCCGCCATGGTCGCCGACGGCACCGTGCACGAGCACCGGGCCCGGCGCTACGAGCCGGGGGACATTGAGGGCTGCTTCCTCGCGATCTCCGCCACCGGTGACGCCGCCGTCGATCGCGGCGTCTGGGAGGACGCGGAGCGACGTGGTATCCCGATCAATGTGCCCGGTGCACCGCCGCTGTGCAGCTTCCTCGTTCCGTCCACGCTTCGTCGTGGCGGGCTGGCGATCGCGGTGTCGACGGGCGGGGCGAGCCCGGTGGTGGCCCGCCGCGTACGGCGCGACCTCGAGGCGCTGTACGGACCCGAGTGGGAGGAGTTCCTGGCCCTGCTTCACGACCTGCGCGACGAGATGAAGGCGCGGTACCCCGAGGCCGGGGACCGCCGGGGCGCGGTGGAGCGCCTCATGGACACCGACGTCCTCGCCCGCCTCGCCGGGCGCGACGCCGACGGGGCCCGCGCCCTCGTGCGCGCCGCCCTGGGCGCCGAGGAGACGGCATGAACCTCGTGTGCATCGGCTTGTCCCACAAGACCGCGCCGGTGGAGCAGCGGGAGAAGGCGGCGCTGTCCGAGCATGCGGCGCGGTCGCTCCTGCGGCACGTCCGGTCCCACGGCTGGGTGAACGAGATCGTCGCCCTGTCCACGTGCAACCGCACGGAGATCTACGGGGTGGGGGAGGACCTCGCCCAGGTGGAGGAGGAGCTCGTCCAGGCGATCGTGGAGCACACGGCGATCGGCCGGGGGGAGCTCGACTGCGCCCGCTACCTGCACCTGGAGGACCGTGCCGCCGGGCACCTGTTCCGGGTCACGGCGAGCCTCGACTCGATGGTGCTGGGGGAGAGCGAGATCCAGGGGCAGGTGGTCGCCGCGTGGGACCTCGCCCGTGAGGAGGACGCCGCCGGGCCGGTGCTGAACCACCTGTTCCGGCATTCCGTCGAGGTGGGCAAGCGGGTGCGGAACGAGACGCGCATCACGCAGGGGCCCACGTCCGTCGCGGCGGTCGCGGTGCAGCTCGCCCGTGACGCGTTCGGGGACCTGCCGCGGCGCCGCGCCCTGCTGATCGGCGCCGGCCAGGTGGGGGAGGCGACGGCCCGGGCGCTCGTCGACTCCGGCCTGCACGAGCTGACCGTCGCGAACCGCACCGTCTCCACGGCGCGGGACGTGGCGGAGAAGGTGGGGGGACGCGGCGTGGGGTTCGACCTCCTCGCCGGGGAGCTGCAGACGGCGGACATCGTGATCTCGTCGACGGACGCGCCGCACCCGGTCCTGTCCCGGGAGGACATCGAGCGGGTCATGGCGACCCGGCCGACCCGCCCGCTGGTGCTGATCGACATCGCCGTGCCGCGGGACCTCGACCCGCACATCGGTGAGGTGAAGGGCGCCGTCCTGTACGACATCGACGACCTGGAGCGCGTGGTCGAGGCCAGCATCTCGGAGCGCCTCCGCGAGGCGGACGCGGCGGAGACGATCGTGCGGGCCGAGCTCCACCGGTTCGCGGAGTGGCGTCACGGCCTGGCGGTCGCCCCGACGATCCGGTCGTTGCGGGAGCGCGCCGAGGCGATCCGCCGGCGTGAGGTGGAGCGGATGGGCCCCCAGTGGGAGTCCCTGACGGAGGACGACCGCGCCCGCGTCGACGCGCTGACGAAGGCGATCGTGAACAAGCTGCTGCACGAGCCGACGGTGCGGGCGCGGGAGGCCGCGCAGAACGGCGAGGGCCTCGGCCACGTCGAGACCCTGCGGCACCTGTTCGACCTGCCCGTCCCGGAGCGGCCCACCGTGGTGCGCGAGAACGGGCGGCGCCCGGCGGGCTCCCCGCGGGAGCGCGGGGCCGTCGACCGCGCCGCCTCCTGACGGCCAAGCCGTCCCCGGTGCGCCTGGTCCTCGCCACGCGGCGCTCGCCGCTCGCCCTCGCGCAGACGGGGACGGTGGCGGAGGCCCTGCGCGCCCACGGCCACGAGGTGGAGCTCCTGCCGGTCGTCACGACCGGTGACCGGCGGAGCCGGGAGGGGCGCCTCCCCGGGGCGGGGGACGAGGTGAAGGGGCTTTTCGTGAAGGAGCTGGAGGAGGCGCTCCTCGCGGGTGATGCGGACGCGGCGGTGCACTCCGCGAAGGACCTGCCGACGGAGCTTCCGGCGGGGCTCGCGGTGGTCGCGGTGCCGGAGCGGGTGGATCCGCGGGACGTGGCGATCGGCCCGGCGGGCGGTCTCGACGCGTTGCCGGCGGGGGCGCGGGTCGGCACCGGCAGCCCGCGCCGCCAGGCGCAGCTCGCCGACGGCTGGCCGGGGCTCGTCCCCGTCGACATCCGCGGCAACGTCGACACCCGCATCGGGAAGATGGCCCGCGGCGACGTCGACGCGTTGCTGCTCGCCCACGCGGGGCTGATCCGCCTGGGCGGGGATACGCCCCCGGTGGTGCCGCTCGACCCGGCGGTGTTCGTCCCCGCCCCCGGCCAGGGGTGCCTGGCGCTGGAGGCGCGTGCCGACCGGGGGGACGTCGCGGAGGCCCTCGCCTGCATCGACCACGGCCCGTCCCGGCGTGCCCTGGCGGCGGAGCGGGCGTTCCTCGCGGAGCTCGGCGGGGGGTGCCAGACGCCGGTGGGGGCGTTGTGCGTGGAGGAGGAGGGGGCGGTGACGGTGACCGGGCACGTGGGGGTCGCGGGCGGGCCGGGCCGCCGCGGCGTGGAGACGGGTGAGGCGGTCCGCGCGGAGGACGTCGCGCGCGTCCTGGCGCGCCGGCTGGGGGCGCCGTGACCGGCGTGGTGCACCTCGTCGGCGCGGGGCCCGGCGACCCGGAGCTCATCACGGTGCGGGGGCGGGCGCTGGTGCAGCAGGCGGACGTGGTGGTGCACGACCGTCTCGGCACGTCGTCGCTCCTGGCGCTGTGCCGTCCGGGGGCGGTGCTCGTCGACGCGGGGAAGGCCCCGGGGCGGGTCGCGATGACCCAGGAGGAGATCAACCGGGAGATCGTGCGGCACGCCCTGGACGGGAAGACGGTGGTGCGGTTGAAGGGCGGCGACCCGTTCGTGTTCGGGCGCGGCGGGGAGGAGGCGGAGGCGTGCGCCGCGGCGGGGGTGCCGTGGACGGTGACGCCCGGGGTGACGAGCGCGATCGCCGCGCCCGCCTCCGCCGGCATCCCCGTCACGCACCGCGCGGTCGCCACGTCGTTCACCGTCGTGACGGGGCACGAGGACCCGTCGAAGCCGTCGGAGCAGACCGACTGGGATCTCCTGGCGCGCCTGCCCGGCACCCTGGTGGTCCTGATGGGGATGGGGCGCCTCACGCGGATCGCGGACGCCCTGATCGCCGGGGGGCGCCCCGCGGATCAGCCGGCGGCGGCGGTGCAGTGGGGCACCACGCCGCGCCAGCGGCGCGTCGTCGCGACCCTCGCGACGCTGGCCGACGCCTGCGCCGACGCCGGCGTCGGGTCCCCCGCGGTGGTGGTGGTGGGGGACGTCGCGGGCCTCGGCTTCGGGGAGCGCCGCGGGCCGCTCGCGGGCCGCACCGTCGTGGTGACGCGCGCGCGGGCGCAGGCGAGCGACCTGTCCGTCGCGCTTCGCACCCTGGGGGCGCAGGTGGTGGAGCTGCCCGTGATCCGCGTCGAGCCGATCGTCTCCTCACCCGAGATCGATGCGGCGGTCGAGCGGATCGGCGGGTACGCGGCGGTGGTGGTGACCAGCGCGAACGGGGCGGACTGCCTGATGGACCGGCTCGCGGACGCGGGGCGCGACGCCCGGGCCCTCGCCGCCGACGCGACGGTGGTGGCGATCGGGCCGGCGACCGCCGCCCGCCTCGCGGCCCGCGGGCTGCGCGCCGACGTGGTGCCGGAGCGGTTCGTGGCGGAGGGGATCCTGGAGGCCCTCGAGGGCAGTGACCTGTCGGGCCGCGCCGTGCTCGTCGCGCGGGCGCGGGAGGCGCGCGGCGACCTCGTCGACGGCCTGCGCGCCCGCGGCGCCGAGGTGGACGAGGTGGCGGTGTACCGCACGCTCGCGCAGCCCGCCGCCCCGGAGGACGTGGAGGCGGCGCTCGCCGCCGACTACCTCACGTTCACGTCGTCGTCGACGGTGCGCAACTTCCTGGGGCTCCTCGACGGGGAGGGGCGGGCGCGGGCCCGCGGGCCGCGGGTCGTGAGCATCGGGCCGATCACCAGTGCGACGGCGCGGGAGGAGGGCCTCGAGGTGCACGCGGAGGCGGAGGAGTTCACGATCCCCGGCCTGGTGCGGGCCCTCCTGGCGGACGCGGCGCGGTGACGGTCCGCGCCGGCCGGGTGGCCGTCCGGCGCGGGCCGCACCGGCTCACGGGAGGCGCAGCGAGATGGTGAGGGCGGCCCGGTCCATGCCGCCGGGGCGCGCCTCCGTCGCCGCCGTGAGGGTGGCGGAGACGGTGCCGGTCGCGGGGGCCCCGTTCGCGGCGAGGCACCCGGCGACGTCGACGGCGAACGACAGGGTCCGGGTGGTGTCCGGGGCGGCATCGGTGGAGGAGTCCCGCAGCGGGGTGAGGCTCGTCGCCATCGCGTCGGACCCGCCGGTGGACGGCGCGAGGGTGGGGGACAGCGACGTGGTGTGGGAGGGGCAGCCGAACTCGCGGCTGCCGTTGTCCGCCGTGAGGACGATGCCGTAGCGGAGCTGCCCCATGTCCATGAGGTCGCCGGTCTCGGCGCCGGGGATGGCGCGCCGCTGCGGCCGCCAGAACGTGAGGGTGAGGGGGCCGGCGAGGGGGATCGGCGACGCCTCCGTGCCGGGCGCCCCGGCCGGGACGGGGTAGGTGACGGGGGTCGTGGTGCCGCCGGTGGACCATGAGGCGAGCGCGGGGGTGGTGACGAAGTACGGGCTGAGGACGGTGGGGTTCTCCACCGGCCCCGTCGCCGTGTTCAGCACCACCGTGTACGTGTCGCCGGGCCGCAGCCGGTCGGTGCCGACCTTCGGCTGCACGCCCGCCGCCCAGCTGGGCCGCCCGTCGCTCGAGCGGACCTGCCCGAGGTTCGGGTAGCCGCTGCCGTCGGGGGTGTAGTCCACCCAGCGGATGCCGCCGGGCAGGGCGGGGGTGCCGTCCGGGTTCATGAACCCGCCGCCGAGCATGGCGGTGCCGGTGCCGCGGGCGCAGTACACGAGGCCGCCGCAGTCGACGTGCGCGCCGGTGACGGTCCTGCCGCCCGCGTAGCCCTCGTCGAAGAAGAAGTTCAGGGCGAACACGTTGTCGCCGGCGATGACCGCGTCGATCGCGTCGGGTGTGACGCCCGCGGCGTTCGCGTTCAGGGCCTGGTGGAAGGGGAGGAACAGGGTGGAGAACAGGCCGCGGTTCGCGGAGGCGGACTGGGGGTCGACGGTGTCGAGGGTGCCGTCGCCGTCGTCGTCGGCGTCGAACGCGTTGGGCAGGCCGTCGCGGTCGCCGTCGGCGCCGCGTTGCTCCTCGCCGCCGCCACCGCCGCCGCCACCACCGCCGAACGTCGCTCCCCCGCCGCCGCCGTCGGTGCCGCCGGATCCGGGCACGGCGGCGAGGACGGCGGTGGGGGCGCCCATCGTGATCGCCCCGCCGGGGGCGAGGCCGAGGCGGCCGGCGCCGAGGGGGCGGCCGTCCTTCGTGAGCCGCGCGACGGCGCTCGGGTCGACGGCGTTGGCGGGGACGGGGCGCGTCACCTTGCCGAAGCCGCGGGCCACGACGATGCGGCCGAGCGCGGCGGTGCGTCCGCTCAGCGCGACGTAGCCGCTGCGGCCCTTGCGGCGCAGAACGACGGGGCCGACGTAGGAGCCCTCCGCGCTGACGATCTGGAGGCGGGCGCCGCGCGCCTTCGCCGCGGGCATCCGCAGCGTGAACCTGCCGCCCGCGGTCGCGGTGGTGGAGACGGCGGAGCCGTCGGGGGCGAGGGCGATGACCTTGGCGCCTTTCGCGCCGGCGATGACGCCGGTGACCCGCACCTGCGCCGCGGCGGCCGGAGCGGCGGCGACACCTGCCGTGAGGGCCGCTGCCGCGACCGTCCATGACGCGCGCCGGCGGCGCGCACGTGCACCCGGTGCCATACCCGCTCCTCTGTTCCGAGCCAGTCCCCACCGTGATCGGTGGGGTGCGTCGGGACTTGAGGGTTTGTCCAAGATTCCGAGGGCGGAGGCGTTGGGCGGAGGGGTTGGGCGGAGGCGTCGGTCGGGCGCGGGCCGCGGCCCGCCGCGGCTACGCTGCCCGGGTGCGTCCCCTGGTGGCGTTCCTCACCGACTACGGTCCCGGCAGCGAGCACGTGGGGGCGGTGCACGCCGCGGTGGCGGCGTCCTGCCCGCAGGCCGACCGCCTCGACCTCGCCCACGACATCCCGCCGGGCGACGTCCGGTGGGGCGCCCTCGTCCTCGCCCGCCTCGCCGCCGCGGTCCCTGCCGCCACCGTCGTCGCCGTCGTCGACCCGGGCGTCGGCACGGAGCGCCGCGGCCTGGCGGTCGTGACCGCCGCCGGCGGGCACCTGGTGGGGCCCGACAACGGCCTCCTCGGCCCCGCCGCGCGGGCGCTCGGCGCGACCCGCGCCGTGGAGATCGACGTCGCCCGCCTGCCCGGGCCCGTCGCCGCCACGTTCCACGGCCGCGACGTGTTCGCGCCGGTCGCCGCGCGGCTCGCCGCCGGCGCCCACCCCGGCGACCTCGGCGCGGACGTCGACCCCGCCGGGATCGCGCAGCCGTCCCTGCCCGCGCCCGTCACCGGTCCCGGACGCATCGAGGCGCTCAGCGTCGGCTGCGACCGGTTCGGCAACCTCGCGCTGCACGGCGGCGCCGGCGACCTGCGCGCCGCGCGCCTCGCCCCCGGCGACCCCGCGTGGGTGCACGCCGCCGGGCACCGCCACCGGGCGCGGGTGGGGCGGGTGTTCGCCGACGTCCCCCGCGGCGGCATGCTGGTGCACGTCGACAGCGCCGGGATGATCGCCATCGCCGTGAACGGCGGCAGCGCCGTGGAGCGCCTCGGGATCCGCCCCGGGGAGGCGGTGGGCATCACCGCCATGGAGGGGTAGGCTCGCACCCGTGGACACCGCCCTCGCCATCGCGAGCAAACGCGACGTCCGCGAGTACGCCCCGCACCCCCTGCCCGGCGAGGTCCTCGACCGGATCCTCGACGCGGGGCGGGTCTCCGGCAGCGCCCGCAACGGCCAGCCGTGGGAGTTCGTCGTCGCGGTGAGCCCGGAGGCGCGGGAGCGGCTCTCCGCCGCCGCCTACTCCCCCCGCAACCTGACCGGCGCGGCGGCGGTCGTGGCGATCGCGATCCGCGGCGGGGAGATGCAGGCGTTCGACGCCGGCCGTGCCGCCCAGTGCATGATGCTCGCCGCGTGGGAGGAGGGCGTCGCGTCCTGCCCGAACGGCATCGCCCGCCCCGACGTCGCCCACCGCGTCCTCGGTCTCGCCGCCGACCAGCGCACCGCCGTGATGCTGTCGTTCGGCTACCCCGTGAACCCGCGCGACCCGGCCCGCCGCCCCGCGGCGGAGTGGCGCCGCCGGGCGCCCCGGCGCCCCCTGGAGGAGGTCGTCCGCCGGCTGTGACCGCGCCGCGCGGTGCGGCCCGCCGCCGCTGGTAATTTCACCGCGCCCGCCCCCGTCACACGGAGGACCCCTCGAATGCCGCGTGCCCTGCCCGTGGGCGCCGCCCTCGCCGTGGCCGCCGCGCCCCTCGCGCTCGCCGCCGGCGCCGCCGCCGTCCCCGCGCGCCACGAGGCTGCCGCTTGCACGGCCGCGCGCCTGCCGGTGATCCATTCCGGCGTCCTCACCCTGGCGACCGAGAACCCCGCGTTCCCGCCGTGGTTCGGCGGCGGCGTGCGGTCCGGGTCGCCGTGGAAGGTGAGCGACCCGGCGAGCGGCAAGGGCTACGAGTCCGCCGTCGCCCGCGCCGTCGCCCTCCGGCTGGGCTTCGCGCCGTCCGCGGTGCGGTGGGTCGCGGTTCCCTTCAGCGCGGCGCTCAGGCCCGGCCGGAAGAGCTTCGACATCTTCGTCAACCAGGTGTCGATCACGTCGCGGCGGGCCCGCGACGTCGACTTCAGCTCCTCCTACTACAACGTGAGCCAGTCGATCGTGGCGGTCGACGGCCGGCGCATCGCCGCGGTCCGCAGCGTCGCCGGGCTCAAGCGGTTCCGGCTCGGCGCCCAGGCGGGCTCCACCAGCCTCGACGTCATCACCGCGACGATCCGCCCCACCCGCCGGCCGCGGGCATACGGCACGAACACGCAGGCGGTGAGCGCCCTGAAGGAGGGGCGCATCGACGGCCTCGTCGTGGACCTCCCCACCGGCTACTACGTGAGCGCCGTGCAGGTGCCGAACGGCAAGATCATCGGCCAGTTCCGTCCGGCGGGGACGCCGGAGCGGTTCGGCATGGTGCTGGCGAAGGGCAGTGGCCTCACCTCCTGCGTCAACCGCGCCATCGCGGAGCTGCGCGCCGACGGCACGATCGCGCGCCTCGAGGAGCGGTGGCTCGCGGGCGCCGCCGCGCCGGTGCTGCGCTAGCCGGCTACTCGGGCGGCCCGATGCGGGGCGCCCAGCTGGGCCCGCCCCAGCTCCAGTCCAGCGCGTCGTGAACCGTGTTCACGAACAGGGAGTAGACGAG
>JBFLWO010000026.1:0-11890 GCA_040757755.1 Actinomycetota bacterium | reverse complement strand
CGCGCCGCCGATCAGCAGGCCGTGACGCGGGCGGATCGCGGCGGCGGCGCGGTCCTCCACGCAGGGGTCGTAGGCGGTGAAGGCGCGGGCGAGCCGGTCCGCCGCGCCGGGCTCCGGGTGCGGGGTCACCCGCGCTCCGCGCGTGCCGCCCGGCGCTGCCGCACGAGGTCGTCGAGCAGGGTGGACGCGCCGATCCGGAAGAGCGACGGGGTGAGGTGGTCGGTGTCGAGGGTCTCGGCGACGACCGCGAGGTACCCGAGGGCCTGCCGCGCGGTGCGCACCCCGCCCGCCACCTTCAGCCCCACCACCCGGCCCGTGTCGTCGGCGAACGCGCGGATCGCCTCCGCCATGCACAGGGCGGCGGCGGGCGTCGCCGATACCGGCAGCTTCCCGGTGGACGTCTTGATCATGTCGCTTCCCGCCGCCATCGCCACCGTCGCGGCGGTCCGCACCGCCCGGTACGAGCCGAGCTCCCCGGTCTCGAGGATCGTCTTCAGCCGCGCCGCGCCGCACGCCTCCTTCGCGGCGGCGATCTCGTCGTGCACCACGGCGAGCCGCCCGGCGAGGAACGCCCCCCGGTTGAGGACGATGTCGATCTCGTGCGCCCCTCCGGCGACGGCCCGGCGGATCTCGTCGAGGCGCGTCGCGAGGGGGGTCTGGCCGGCGGGGAAGCCGCCCGCGACGCTCGCCACGCGGACGGGGGTGCCGTTCAGCGCGGCGGCGGCCTCCGCGACGAGGGTGGGGTAGACGCACACGGCGGCGACCGGCGGGGCTGTGGGGTCGTCCGGGTCGGGCCGTGCCGCGCGGGCGCACAGGGCCCGCACGGTGGCGGGGGTGTCGGCGCCCTCCAACGTCGTGAGGTCCGTGCAGCGGATCGCGAGGTCGAGCCCGGCGCGAAGGCTGCCGCCGGTGACGCGGCGGCTCGCGAGGAGCGCGGCGCGTGCCTCGAGCGCCCACCCGTCGACGCGGCCGACCCGGACGGGCCGGCCGACGGCGGCGCCCTCCAGGACGACGCCGCGGGCGTCGCGGGCGCAGGTCACCATGGCGCCGATCTTCGCACCTGCGCCGCCGCGGTCGCCGCCGCGGTCACGCCCCCAGCAGGTCGCCCAGCGCCCCGCGCACCGCGTCGAGGCGCGCCGCCGCCCGGGCGCGCGCCGCCGTGAGGTCCCCGCCGGTCACGGGCTCCACCGCCTCGCAGTAGCACTTGAGCTTCGGCTCGGTGCCGCTGGGCCGGACCACGACGCGCAGGTCGCCGGCGAGGTCGATGCGCATCACGTCGGCGGCGAGCATCCGGATCGAGGAGACGCCGGCGCCGCCGATCCTCTCCGGGGGCGTCTCGACGAGCCGGGCGAGGGTCGCGTCGCGCCGCTCCCGCCACCCCGTGCCCTCGTAGCGCAGGGAGAAGTTGGCGGTGACGTGCGCGCCGTGACGCAGGTGCAGGGCGTCGAGGGCGTCGAGGAGGGACCATCCGCGCGCCGCGTACGCCGACGCCATCGCCGCGACGGCCGCCGCCGCCGCGAGGCCGTCCTTGTCGCGCGCGTCGGGCCCGACGGCGTAGCCGATCGCCTCCTCGTAGGCGATCACCTGCGTCCAACCGGGGTGCGCGATCGCCGGGCGCGACAGCCACTTGAACCCGGTGAGGGTCTCGACGTGGTGCGCGCCGTGCGCGGCGGCGATGCGGCCGAGAAGCGACGACGACACGACGCTCGTCACGGTGAGCCGGTCCCGCCCCGCGGTGACCTCCGCGAGGAGCCATTCGCCGAGGAGGGCGCCGACGTCGTCGCCCGTCAGCCGCCGCGGCCCGCCGGCGGCGGGGACGAGGACGGCGACGCGGTCCGCGTCCGGGTCGACGGCGAGCCCCAGGTCCGCGCCGCACCGGGCCATGAGGGCGGCGAGGAGGTCGGTGGCGCCGGGCTCCTCCGGGTTCGGGAACGCGACCGTCGGGAAGTCCGGGTCGGGCGCCTCCTGCTCCGCCACCGCGTGCACGTCGCCGTGGCCGGCCTGCGCCAGGATGCGGGCGAGGAGCGCCCCGCCCACGCCGTGCATCGCGGTCGTCGCGATCCGCAGACGCCGCGCCGGCGCCGGGACGTGACGCAGCACGTCGCGGCAGTAGCCGTCGACGACGTCCGCGGGGAGGGCGGTGACCGGGGCGGGGGCGGTCCCGGGCGGGGTGACGGCGCCGTCCGCGGCGACCTCCGCGATGCGGGCGGCGACCTGCGCGTCGACGGGCGGGGCGATCTGCGCGCCGTCCCCCAGGTACAGCTTCAGGCCGTTGTCCGCGGCGGGGTTGTGGCTGGCGGTGATGACGATGCCGGCGGCGCACCCGAGGCGGCGAATCGCGTACACGCCGACGGGGGTGGGGAGGGGGTCCGCACCGGCGACGACGGGGATGCCGTGGGCGGCGAGGACCTCCGCGCAGTCGGCGGCGAACGCGCGGGAGTTGCGGCGGGCGTCGTGGATGACGACGGCGCCGCGGTCCCGCGCGGCGGGGTCGTGGGCGAGGAGGTGACGGGCGATGCCGGCGGCGGACTCCCGCACCACGAGGCGGTTCATGCGCGCCGGGCCCGCCCCCATCGCGGCGCGCAGCCCCGCGGTGCCGAACGCGAGCCGCCCGTCGAGGCGGTCGCGCAGGGCGGCGTCGTCGCCGGCGGCGAGGAGGGCCTCGAGCTCGGCGCGGGTGGCGGGGTCCGGGTCCCGGGCGAGCCAGCCGGCCGCGGCGTCGCGCAGCTCCGCGCCGGTCATCGGGCGGCGGCGACCACGGCGCGCAGGAGGTCGGCGAGCCGCCCGGCGGTGGCGCGCCCCGTGGCGAGGACGTCCTCGTGGTCGAGGGCGGCGGCGGACAGGCCCGCGGCGAGGTTCGTGACGAGGGAGACGGCGAACACGTCGGCGCCGAGGTGGCGGGCGGCGATCGCCTCCAGGACCGTGGACATGCCGACGAGGTCCGCGCCCAGGGTCCGGAGCATCCGGATCTCGGCGGGGGTCTCGTAGCTTCCGCCCAGGAGCCCCGCGTACACGCCCTCGCGCACGCCGGGGGCGGCCGCCGCGGCGGCGGCGCGCAGGCGGGGGCTGTACAGGTCCGTGAGGTCGCAGAACCGCGGCGGGAAGCCGGCGGGCGGGTCGGCGCCGGTCATCGGGTTGGCGCCGGTGAGGTTGAGGTGGTCGGCGATCACGACCGGCGTCCCCGGCGGGGTGGCGGGGTCGAGGGACCCGGCGGCGTTCGTGAGGAGCACGGTGTCGCAGCCGGCGAGGACGGCGGCCCGCACGCCGTGCACCGCGACGTGGGCGGGGTGCCCCTCGTACAGGTGGCTGCGTCCGGCGAGGACGAGCACGGGGACGCCGGCGGCGTCGACGGAGTGGACGGTGCCGCGGTGCCCGGCGACGGCGGGGCGCGGGAACCCGGGGAGGTCCGGCATCGCGACGGTGTCGCGCACGTCGCCGAGGGCGTGGACGACGCCCGCCCACCCGGAGCCCAGGACGAGGGCGGCGCGGTGCGCGCCGAGTCTCTCCCGGATCGCCTCCGCGGCCTGCCGCGCCGCCGTGTACGGGTCGCCCGCCACGCGCGACACCCTCTCCGATGGGCCCCGCGGGGCGACCGCGCCGCCCGCACGGGCGCGCGGCGGGCCGTGCCGGGTACCCATACCGCATGCCCGTGTACCTGGGGACGTCCGGTTGGCAGTACCGGCATTGGCGGGGACGGCTGTATCCGGAGGGGGTGCCGCAGCGGCGGTGGCTGGAGCACTACGCGGAGCGGTTCGCGGTGGTGGAGGTGAACGCGAGCTTCTACCGGCTGCCGTCGCGGGGGACGGTGGAGGAGTGGGCGCGGCGCACCCCGGAGGACTTCGTGATGGCGGTGAAGGCGAGCCGCTACCTGACGCATGTGCGGCGGCTGCGGGACCCGGGGCCGCCGGTCGCGCGGCTGCTCGACGTGACGGAGCCGCTGGGGCGGAAGCTGGGGCCGGTGCTGGTGCAGCTCCCCCCGGGGATGCGCCGTGACGCGGCGACCCTGGCGGCGGCGCTCGACGCGTTCCCGCGCGGCGTGCGCGTCGCGGTGGAGCCGCGCCACCCCTCCTGGGACGACGAGGAGGTGTTCGAGGTGCTGCGCCGCCACGATGCGGCCCTGTGCATGGTGGACCGCGGCGGGTCGCATCCGGATCCGGTGCGCACCGCGAGCTGGGGCTACCTGCGGATGCACGAGGGGGTCGCCTCGCCGGCGGGGTGCTACGGGGAGCACGCCCTCGACGCGTGGGCGGCGCGGCTGGGCGCCCTGTTCGCGCCGCAGGACACCGTCTTCGTGTTCTTCAACAACGACGCCGAGGGGTGCGCCCCCCGTGACGCCGCCCTGCTCGCGCCGCGCCTGGAGCGCGCGGGCCTCGCCCCCACGCGCGTGCCGTCCCTCGACGAGACCCCCGTCGGCGCCGAGGTGCGTCCCCACGGGGCGTGACCCCCGGTGTCACCCCGCGGGCGCCCGGGCCCCGACCCGTGCCCGGTGGGCGTCCGCCGCGGCGAGGGCCTGTGTGTGGCGGGCGACCATGAGGTCCTCGTCGGTCCGCTCCACCCGCACCGTGACGGCCGCCCCCGGCGCGGAGATCACCGCGTCGTGGCGGGCGTTTCGCTGCGGGTCGAGCGTCACGCCGAGGTGGCCGAGCCCGCTGCAGATCTCCGCCCGCACCGCGGCGGCGCGCTCCCCGATCCCCGCCGTGAACACGAGCGTGTCCAGGCCGCCGAGCTCCGCGGCCAGGGCCCCCACCTCGCGGCGGGCGCGGGCGCAGAACATCTCCACCGCCAGGGCGGCGCGCCGGTCCGTGTCGCGCCGCGCGAGGAGCTCGCGCATGTCGCCGCTCGTGCCCGACACGCCGAGGAGCCCCGACTCGCGCGTCACGAGCCGGTCGAGGGCGTCGGCGTCCATCCCGTGATGCCGGGCCAGGTGCACGAGCACCCCGGGGTCGAGGTCCCCCGGGCGGGTGCCCATCATGATCCCCCCGACGGGGGTGAACCCCATCGTCGTGTCGACCGGGTCCCCGTCGCGCACCGCCGCCATGCTCGCCCCGTTTCCCAGGTGGGCGAGCACCGCCCGCCCCGTCCGCGCCTGCGGCACCGCCGACAGGAGGTACTCGTACGACAGGCCGTGGAAGCCGAGCCGGCGGACCCCGGCGTCCCACACGGCCTGCGGCAGCGGCAGCCTCTGCGCCGCCTCGGGCAGGCGGCGGAAGAACGCCGTGTCGAAGCACGCGACCTGCGGCAGCCCGGGGTGGCGCGCCCGGAGCTCCTCGATCGCGGCGATCTCGGCGGGCATGTGGAGCGGCGCCAGGCGGGCGAGGTCGCGCAGCTCGTCCAGGAGGGCGGCGTCCACCGCCGCGGGCGCGGTGCGGCGGCTGCCGCCGTGGACGACGCGGTGCCCCGCCATCGCGGGCTCCGGCAGGCCGCTCCGGGCGAGCGCGTCGAGGATGCGGGCCAGGGCCTCGGCGTGGTCCGCGGCGGCGACCGGCCCGGCCCACGTCTCCTCCCCGCCGGCGCCGGTGAGGCGCAGGGACGCGTCCGCCGCGCCGACGCGCTCCACCTCGGCGCGCGCCAGGCGCGCGAGCCGCGCGTCGAAGAGGCTCGCCTTGAGCGACGAGGAGCCGGCGTTCACCGCCAGCACCGCCCCGGGGGCGCGGGTCACGGGCGCGCCTCCGGCCACGCCCAGTCCCGCACCTCGGGCATGTCCTCGCCGTGGCGGCGGACGTACTCGCGATGCTCGGTCAGGGCGTCGCGCAGCCGCTGCTTCACGTGCGCGGCGCGCGGCCCCAGGCCGGGCACGCGGTCGATGACGTCGGCCGCGAGGTGGAAGCGGTCGAGGTCGTTCATCACCGCCATGTCGAACGGCGTGGTGGTGGTGCCCTCCTCCTTGTAGCCGCGCACGTGCAGGTTGCCGTGGTTGCGCCGCCGGTAGGTGAGCCGGTGGATGAGCCACGGGTAGCCGTGGAAGGCGAACACGATGGGCCGGTCCTGCGTGAACACCGAGTCGAAGTCGCGGTCGCGCAGCCCGTGGGGGTGCTCCTCGGCCGGCTGCAGGCGCATCAGGTCGACCACGTTCACGACCCGCACGGCCAGGTCGGGAAGCTCGCGGCGCAGGATGTCGACCGCGGCGAGCGTCTCGAGCGTGGGGACGTCCCCGCAGCACGCCATCACCACGTCCGGCAGCGCCTCCTGGTCGGAGCTCGCCCACTCCCAGATGCCCAGCCCGCCGGCGCAGTGGCGGATCGCCGCGTCCATGTCGAGGAACTGCGGCGCGGGCTGCTTGCCGGCGACGATCACGTTCACGAGGTCGCGGCTCCTGAGGCACCGGTCCGCCACGACGAGCAGGGTGTTCGCGTCGGGCGGCAGGTACACCCGGATGATCTCCGCCTTCTTGTTGACCACGTGGTCGATGAACCCCGGGTCCTGGTGGGAGAAGCCGTTGTGGTCCTGGCGCCACACGTGGGAGGTGAGGAGGTAGTTGAGCGACGCGATCGGCGCCCGCCACGTGACCTCGCGGCACTCCTTCAGCCACTTCGCGTGCTGGTTGAACATGGAGTCCACGATGTGCACGAACGCCTCGTAGGTGGTGAACAGGCCGTGGCGGCCGGTGAGGAGGTAGCCCTCCAGCCACCCCTGGCAGACGTGCTCGCTGAGGATCTCCATCACCCGCCCGTCGGGGGCGAGGTGGTCGTCGCCCGGCCGCGTGGCGGCGAGCCACGTCCGGTCGGTGGCCTCGAACACGGCGTCCAGCCGGTTGCTCCGCACCTCGTCCGGCCCGAACAGCCGGAAGTTGCGCCCCTGCGCGTTGGCCCGCAGCACGTCGCGCAGAAGGCGGCCCAGGACGCGGGTGGCCTCGGCGGTCGTGCGGCCCGGCCGGGGCACCGCGACGGCGTAGGCGCGGAAGTCCGGCATGCGGAGGTCGCGCCGCAGGAGGCCGCCGTTCGCGTGGGGGTTCGCGCCCATGCGCCGCGCCCCCTCCGGGGCGAGCGCCCGGATGCCGGCCCGCACCGCGCCCTGCTCGTCGAAGATGTCCTGCGGACGGTAGCTCCGCATCCACTCCTCGAGCTGCGTGAGGTGCACCGGGTTGGTGCGCACCTCGGCGAGCGGCACCTGGTGGGAGCGCCACGTCCCCTCGGTGGGGAGGCCGTCCACCTCCCGCGGGCCGGTCCAGCCCTTCGGGGTGCGCATCACGATCAGCGGCCAGCGCGGCGCGACGCGCCCCCCGGTGGCGCGCGCCTCGGCCTGGATGCCGTCGATCTCGTCGAGCGCGTCGTCGAGGGCGTCGGCCATCAGGCGGTGCACCTCGCCCGGCTCGCTCCCCGCGACGACCCGCGGGTGCCAGCCGAAGCCGCGGATCAGGTCGAGGAGGTCGTCCTCGTCGATGCGCGCGAGGACCGTCGGGTTCGCGATCTTCCACCCGTTGAGGTGCAGGATCGGCAGGACGGCGCCGTCGGTCGCCGGGTTGAGGAACCGCGACGACTGCAGCGACGCGACGAGCGCCCCCGTCTCGGCCTCGCCGTCACCGATGACGCACGCGGCGACCAGGTCGGGGTTGTCGAGGACGGCGCCGGCGGCGTGGGACAGCGAGTAGCCGAGCTCACCGCCCTCGTTGATCGACCCCGGCGTGTGCGGGGAGGCGTGGCTCGGGATGCCGCCGGGGAACGAGAACTGCGTGAAGAGCCGGTCCACGCCGTCGGCGTCGAGGGCCACGTCGGGGTACAGCTCGCTGTACGTGCCCTCCAGGTACGTGTTCGCGACCATCGCCGGTCCCCCGTGACCGGGTCCGCACACCATGATCATGTCGAGTTCCCGCGCGCGGATGACCCGCGTGAGGTGCGCGTAGACGAGGTTCAGGCCCGGGGTGGTGCCCCAGTGCCCCAGAAGGCGCGGCTTGACGTGCTCGGGACGCAGCGGCTCGCGCAGGAGCCCGTTCCCCATGAGGTAGATCTGGCCGACCGACAGGTAGTTCGCCGCCCGCCACCAGTCGTCGACTGCGGCGAGCTCCTCCCGCGTGGCGCGCCGGTGGGACAGGGCGACGGCGGTCATGGTGTCCTCCTGCGTCGGTGGGGCCGGGCTCGACCCGCGATGCGCTGCCCGCCCAGGATTCCACGATCCGGTGTGTCAAACGCGTGTCGTCTGCGCCGGATGCGCGACGCATGTGTGACGACCTTCGCGCCGCCGTCCCCGCGGGCGCCCCCGCCGGGGTCAGCCCGCCGCCGGTGCGGGCCGCTGCGGCGGCGTGGGGAAGGACGCCGCGGACGCCCCGGCGGACCACGCGGGGCCCACCTCCCCCTCCCCGGCGAGAAGCGCGGTCAGCTCCTCCGCCGGCGCGGGGCGACCCAGGTAGAACCCCTGCCCGACGTCGCACCCCAGCTCCCTCAGCCGCTCCCACGCGGCCTCGGTCTCGATCCCCTCGGCGACCACCTTCAACCCCAGGTTGCGCCCCAGGTCGATGGTGGAGCGCACGATCATCGCGTCCGCCTCGCTGGCGCACATGTGCAGCACGAACGACTTGTCGATCTTCAGCACGTCGGCGGACAGGCGCTTCAGGTAGTCGAGCGACGAGTACCCCGTGCCGAAGTCGTCGATCGCGATGCGCACCCCCAGCTCCCGCAGCCGCTCGATCACCTCCTGCGCCCGCCGCGGGTTCGACATGAGGGTGCTCTCCGTGATCTCCAGCTCCAGGCCGGACCCGTCGAGGCCCCACTTGCGAAGCAGGGTCCGCACCTCGTCCGGGAAGTTCAGGTCGAGCAGGTGACGCACCGCGAGGTTCACGGAGACCGGGACGTCGATGCCCTCGTCGCGCCACCGCCGCTGCTGCTCCAGGGAGCGGTCGAGGACGTGCAGGGTGAGGGTGCGGATGAGGGTGGTGTGCTCCGCGAGGGGGATGAACTCGCCGGGGGGCAGCAGGCCGCGCTCCGGGTGCTGCCACCGCACCAGGGCCTCCACGCCCACCACCCGGCCCACCGCCAGGCTCACCTTCGGCTGGAAGTGCAGCACGAGCTCCCCGCCCGCGATCGCCCGGCGCAGCTCCCCGATCAGGGCGAGGCGCTCCGGGCTGTACTGGTCGTGCTCGGCGCTGTACACCTCCTCCCCGGAGTGCGCGGCCTTCGCGACGTACATCGCCACGTCGGCGCGCTGCATCAGCAGGTCGGCGTCGTCGCCGTGGTCCGGGCACAGGGCGATGCCGATGCTCGCCTCGACGTCGAGGGTGAGCTCCTGCAGGGAGACGGGTTGGGCCAGCACCCGGTGGACCTTCCGGGCCAGCGCGAGGGCGCTCTCGACGTCGCGCATCCCCGGCAGGAGCAGCGCGAACTCGTCGCCTCCCAGGCGGGCGACGACGTCGGTGCCGCGCAGCACGCTGCGCAGCCGGTCCGCCACGACCTGGAGCAGCGCGTCGCCGCTCTGGTGGCCGAGGGTGTCGTTCACCTCCTTGAACCGGTCGAGGTCCAGCATCATCACCGCGAGGCCCGGGGTGGGATGCGCGGCGTTCGCCTCGAGGGCCCCCCGCACCGTGGCGAGGAACTGGACGCGGTTCGGCAGCCCCGTGAGCGCGTCGTGCAGGGCCTGGTGCCGGTTCGCCGCCGACTGCCGCCGCACGTTCTCCAGGTGGCGCAGCGTGTCGCTGTGCAGGCGCGCGTTCGCCAGGGCGAGGGCGGCGAGGCCCGCGATGGTGCGGGCCGTGGCGCGGTCGTCGGCGGTGAACCGCCGGCGGGACGCGTAGGAGCAGAAGATGGTGCCGAGCAGGGCGGGGGTGCCGTCGTGCACGACGGAGTGGTGCTCGATGCGCACCCCGATGAACGCGCCGCACCCGAGGGACTCGGCGAGCCGCGCCGGGATCTCCGGGTCCGCGACGACGTCCTCCACGGCGAGGAGGGGATCCTCCTGGGCGAGCTGGCGCCGCCAGATGGGCACGTTGCGCGGGCCGAGGCCCACGGTGCGGGCGAGGAACGCGCGCCGCTGCGGGTCCTTCTCGGTGGTGTAGACGCCGGAGATGACGTCGTCCTCCGACACGACGTAACAGGTGGCGCGGTCGGCGCGCAGCACGCGCTGGGTGGAGTCGGCGATCGCGCGGAGGGTCTCCTCCATGTCGAGCGAGCCGGCGATGCTCGCGGCGACATCCGTCACGATGCGGTCGGCACCCCGTCTCCGCCACCAGCGGCGCATCACTCCCGTCCCCTCGCCGTCGCGGGCCGTCTCATCCCGTATCGAGCGTTCGGGGCGGTATCTGTAAGGGCGCGGCCCGGTCTGATTGGAAATCCGCGGAACGGGAACTCGTGCGCCAGGGTCCGGTCCGGGCCGGATGGGGACTGAGGTCCGGGTCGGGCCCGCCGCCCTGCGCGCCTATCATCCGCCCCGGGGCGCCGTGTGCGGGCGCGTGTCGCGGGAGGGGCGAGTGGGCGTTGTGCGCAGGCGGGTGGGGGATGCGCCGACGTGGTCGTGGGACGGCGTGGTGCCGCGGGACTACGCGAGCGGCGCGCGGCGGCACGTCCTGGTGGGGGAGGGCGACGGGGCCGGCCAGGTGGAGCTGCGGTACTTCACGATCCCGCCGGGTGGGGCGTCGGTGCGGGAGCGCCACGGCCACGAGCACGCGATCGTGATCCTGCACGGCCGGGCGTCGGTCCTGATCGGCGCGGAGGTGCACGAGGTGGGCCCGGGCGACGCGGTGTTCATCGCGTCGGGCGAGGAGCACCAGCTCACCGCGGGGCCGGACGCGCCGCTGGGCTTCCTGTGCACCGCCGTGGTGGGGCGGCAGCGCCCGGGCTGACACCGTGGCCGGGTCAGTGGTGGGTCTGCAGCCACTCCAGTGCGCGTTCCGCGGCCTCCAGGGCGGTGGCCCCCCGGAACTCCTGGCCCTTCGCGGAGGGCCGGCCGAGGGCGACCCGCACGGCGCGCCATCCGCCGTCGGGGTGCGGCGCGATCTTCAGGCGGAACCCGGCGCCGCGGAAGTGGTCGCGGATCGCGGCGAGCCGCACGCCCTCCTCGGTGGGCCCGTGGGGGTGGCCGGCGGCCTTCTCCGCCCACGCCCGCACCTCCGACCAGCGCCACACCGTGGACACGCCGAGGCGGCCGACGGGGTGGGGGAACCCGGGGGAGCCCATCGCGGTGGCGAGGCGGCTGCGCGTGAGGTGGAGACGCCGCGCGATGTGAGCGCGGGTGACGAGATCCTCGAGGCCGTCGGGATGAACGCTCATGGGTCCTCCGTTCGTCGCGGCGCTGCCATCACGACAGCACACGCCGGTGGCGGCGACAACCCCCGTACGGCACGCCCGGCGCGGGGGCTGCGGGGGGACGGGCGGGTGGCGGCGTGACGCGGCGCGACCGGGTGCGGGCCTGGCTGGCGGACCGCATGACGGCCCGGTTCGACAGGCGCTTCGGGGCGGCGATGCGCGCGCGCCAGCTGAGCGACGCCCACGGTCGCGTGCTGGAGATCGGCGCCGGCACCGGGCCGAACCTGCCGCACTACCCCGCCGCGGTGGGGGAGCTCGTGGTGACGGAGCCGCGGGAGGCGATGCTCGACCGGGCGCGGCGGCGCGCCGCCGCCGCCGCGCGCCCCGCGACCCTGCTTCGCGCGCCGGCCGAGGACCTGCCGTTCCCGGACGGCGCGTTCGACACGGTGGTGTGCACCGTGGTGCTGTGCACGGTCCCGGACCAGGCGGCCGCGTTGCGCGAGGTGCGTCGGGTGCTTCGTCCCGGCGGTGTGCTCCTGTTCGCGGAGCACGTGCGCTCCCCGGATCCGCGGCGGGCCCGGTGGCAGGACCGCATGGAGCGGCCGTGGCGGGTCATCGCGGACGGCTGCCACCCGAACCGCGACACGCTCGCCGCGCTCGACGCCGCGGGCTTCCGGGTGGAGGTGGTGGAGCGCGGCGAGCTCCCCATGGTGCCGCGCCTG
>JBFLWO010000025.1:0-11966 GCA_040757755.1 Actinomycetota bacterium | reverse complement strand
ACGCCGCCGGGTGGGGGCACCTCGACCCGGTCGCGGTGGCGTGGGCGCGGGACGCCGCCGCCCGCGGACCGGTCGCGCTGCTGTCGAACATGCCGCACGAGGTGAAGGAGCCGCTCGCGCCGCTCATCGCCGAGGCCGCCGGCATCGCCGACATGTTCTTCTCCTGCGACCTGGGCGTCGTGAAGCCGGAGGCCGGGGCCTACGAGGAGACGCTGCGCCGTCTTGGCGTCGCTCCCGGCGACGCCGTGATGGTGGACGACCGCCCGGTGAACGTGGACGGCGCCGCGCGCGCCGGCCTGCGCGCCGTGCTGTTCACCACCCTGGCGGAGTCCATCCCCCGCGTCGATCGAGAGCTCACGCGGCCCTGACCGCACGGTGCGGGACCCCGGTGTCTCGCACCGCGAGAAGCCGGGCTGCGGCCGGCTCTTCTCCCGCCCCGGGGCGCGCGATAGTGTCCCGGGTCCCGTCGCCACGCGGGGCAGGAACATGACGATCGCGGACCCTCGACATCGCGTCCGGCAGCTCCTCCTCTCCGGCGACAACACCTTGAAGCACCGCACCGGTCCGGAGGGCGTCCGCCGGGCCCGGAGGCGGTACGAGGAGGCCCGGGAGGTGGCCGTGCAGGCCGGTCTCGAGGAGGTCATCGCCATCATCGACAGACGGCTCGCCGACATCCCGGAGGAGGGGCGATGACGTCGCGCCGCCTCGGCTCGGGGGAGCACTGCGACGTGTGCGGCCGCGTCGTGCTGCCGGGCGAGCCGCTCCACATCTTCGAGGACCCGGAGCGCGGCGGGCGGCGCCGGCCGGTGTGCCCGCTGTGCCACCGGCGCGCCCTGCAGCGGGGGTGGATCCGGTCCGGTGCGCGCGTCCGCCGCCACGACGAGACCGCTGCCTGACGGGCACCGCGACGGCGGACCCCCGCTCCTCTCCCGGCGGCTGTGCTTCGTCATCGGGAAGGGCGGGGTCGGGAAGAGCACGGTCGCGGCCGCGCTCGGCATGTCGGTGGCGCGGACGGGCCGGCGGACCCTGGTGGTGGAGGTGCCGGCGGGGGAGCACCGCTCCGCCCTGTTCGCCCGGGCGCACGTCCGCCACGGCCACGAGACGGAGATCGCCCCGAACCTGTGGGGCCTGTCGATCGACGTGGAGCGGGCGACGGAGGAGTACCTGGCGTCGCAGCTGCGGGTGCGGGCCATGGTGGAGCTCCTCGCGAAGAGCCACGCCTTCCACCACTTCACGGCGGCGGCGCCGGGCCTGGCGGAGCTCGTCACGATCGGCAAGATCTGGTCGCTGGCGGTGGCGCTGCGCCCCGACGGGCGGGCCCCCGTGTGGGACTACCTCGTCGTCGACTGCCCCGCCACCGGCCACGGCCTCGCCCTCCTGGAGATGGCGGGGAACGTGGGGGACCTGGCGGCGAGCGGCCCGATCCGCGACCAGGCGGAGCGCATCAACCAGGTGGTGACGCACCCCGCCGCCACCGGCATCGTGGTCGTCGCCCGGCCCGACGAGCTGCCGGTGACGGAGGCGATCGAGACGGCCGCCACGCTGCGCAACCGCGGCCTGCCCGTCGCGCTCGCCGTGATGAACGGGATGCGCCCCAGCCGGTTCACACCGGAGGAGGCACGGGTGGTGCGGGCGGCGGCGGAGCGCCTCGCCGACGCGCCGGCCGCCCCGGCGCTGCGGGCCGCCGCGGAGGCCGCGGTGGCGGAGCTCGACCGGGTCGACGAGGGCGCCGCCCAGGCGGCGCGGCTCGCGGACGGCGCCGCGCTGCCGGTGGTGGAGCTGCCGGAGATCGACCACCGCCGGTTCGACCTCGTCGCGGTGCGCGCCCTGAGCGACGCCCTCGACGCGGTCCCGGAGCCCGCCCTGCGGGGGCCGGCGGCGGGGTGACGCCCACGTCGGTCTCCCCCACCCTGGCGGCGGCCGTGGAGGGCCGCCGGGTGGTGGTGTCGTGCGGCAGCGGCGGCGTCGGCAAGACGACGGTGTCGGCGGCGGTCGCCCTGGGGCTCGCGGCGCGGGGGGCGCGGACCGCGGTCGTCACGATCGACCCGGCGCGCCGCCTCGCGAGCGCCCTCGCGATCGGCGACCTGGACGACACGCCGCGGCGCGTGCCGGCGGACCTGTGCGCCGCCGCCGGCTACCCCCTGCAGGGCGAGCTGTGGGCGTTGCAGCTCGACCCGACGGCGACGTTCGACCGGCTCGTCGCCCGTCACGCCCCCACGGCGGAGGCGCGGGACCGCATCCTCGGCAACCGCATCTACCGGTACCTGTCGGGGCCCCTGTCGGGGGCGCACGAGTACATGGCGGTGGAGCGGCTGCACGAGCTGATGGAGGAGGAGCGGTTCGACTGCGTCGTGCTGGACACGCCGCCGGCGGCGAACGCCCTCGACTTCCTCGACGCGCCGGAGCGGATCACCCGGTTCATCGAGGGGCGGGCCCTGCGGATGCTCCTGCGCCCCGGGTTGAAGGCGGGCCGCACGGGGCTGCGGGCCCTGCACGCCGGCGGGTCCCTCGTCCTGTCGCTTCTGGAGCGCCTCACCGGCGGGCAGCTCCTGCGGGAGGTGTCGGACTTCCTGATGTCGTTCGAGGGGATGTACGAGGGGTTCCGCGACCGGGCGGGGTCGGTGCGGGGCCTCCTCAAGTCCCCGCAGACGGCGTTCGTGGTGGTGACGGGGACGCACGAGGAGCCGATCGGGGAGGCGGTCGCCCTGTGGCGCCGGCTGCAGCACGACGGCTACCCCCTTGGGGGGATCGTGCTGAACCGCTACCGGCCGCTGCCGGAGCCCGGCCCCGCACGGCGGGAGGACCTGGCGGCGTTCCTCGGCGCGAACGGCGCCACGGACCCGGACGACCTGGCCCGCCGCGTCGCCGAGGCCCTGGAGGAGCAGCGCCTCCTCGCCCTGCGCGACCTCGACGCCCGGGAGGCGATCCGCAAGGCGCTGGGCGACCCGCCGGTGATCCGGGTCGCGGACCGGCCGCGGCCGCCGGTGGAGCTCGCCGGGCTCGCGTCCCTCACCCGGGAGCTCCTCGGCTAGCTCGACTCGAACGTCCGCACAGGTCGCCGATCAGCGACGTTCGAGTCGCATCCGTGCCCGGCGGCGTGTCCGCGCGGGTGTTCCCGTCGATCCGCCGCGACGGGCGCGCATTGCCGAATCGCAACGCGCGCCCTGCGAACCCCCCGCCCGACTTCAGGCGCGGGGCACACGCGGGGGCGCCCCGTCAGGACAGGGGCTCGACGCGGAAGCCGTCGGCGGCGAGCGCGGCGACGACCTCGTCGCGGTGCTCCGGGTCGCGCGTCTCGAGCGTCACCACCACCTCGACCTCCCCCAGGGCGCGGTGCACCCCGGGGCGGCGGTGCTCCACCGACAGGACGTTGTGGCCCATCGCGGCGAGCGCCCCGGCGAGGGCGGCGAGGGCCCCCGGGTGGTCCGGGAGGACCGCGCGCAGCACCAGGAACCGGCCGGCGGCGGCGAGGCCGTGCTCGATGAGCCGGGCGAGGAGAAGCGGGTCGACGTTCCCGCCGGACAGCACCGCCACCGCCGGGCCGGTCCCGGCGACGCGGCCCGCCATCAGCGCGGCGACGGCCGCCGCACCCGCCGGCTCCACCACCGCCTTCAGGCGCTCGAGCAGCATCAGCATCGCCTGGCTGATCTCCTCGTCCGTCACGACGACCACGTCGTCGACGAACGCGCGGATGTGGGCGAGGGTGAGCTCCGACGGGCAGCGGAGCGCGATGCCGTCGGCGATGGTGGACACCGCGTCGAGCGTGACGAGCCGGCCCGCGTCGAGGCTGCGGCGCACCGCGTCGGCGCCCGCCGCCTCCACCCCCACGACCCGCACCCCGGGCCGCAGCGCGGCGAGAGCGGCGGCGACGCCCGCGACGAGTCCGCCGCCGCCGACCGGCACCACCACGGTGTGCGCCCGCGGCGCCTCCTCCGCCAGCTCCACCCCGATCGTCCCCTGGCCGGCGATCACGTCCGGGTGGTCGAACGGCGGCACCAGCACCGCGCCACGTTCCTGCGCCCACGCGGCGGCGGCGGCGAGGCACTCCTCGATCCCCTCCCCCACCCGCACCACCTCGGCCCCGTAGTCGCGGGTCGCCTGCGCCTTCGGCAGCGCCGCCGCCGCCGGCATGAACACGGTGGCGCGGTGGCCGGTGAGCGCCGCGGCGAGCGCCACCCCCTGCGCGTGGTTCCCCGCCGACGCGGCGGCGACCTCCACCCCCGGCGGGAGACGGGAGATCGCGTTCACGGCGCCGCGCACCTTGAACGACCCGGTGCGCTGCAGGTGCTCCGGCTTGAGGAGCACGGGGCGCCCCGCGAGGCGGCTCAGGTGCTCGCTGCCGAACGCGGGCGTGGGCCGGATCACGGCGGCGACGCGGGCGCGCGCCTCCCGGATCGCATCGAGGCCGACGAGGCCTCCCCCCACCATCGCGGGGATCGTCGCGCCGCGATCCCCGGGTCCGCTCATGTCTCGAGCGTACTCCGGGCTCAGTCGAGCTTCACGGCGCCGCGGTGGAACCGCGACACGACGTTCGGGTCCGGCACGAGGGAGATGCCCGCGCTGTCCTTCCCGTCGTAGTCGAGGACGGAGAGCGTGTACCGCATGCTCTCCAGCCGGGCGCGGCGCTTGCTGTTGGCGCCCACCACGATCCACGGGCTGTAGCTCGTGTGGGTCCGGCCGAACATCATCTCCTTGTACCGCGTGTACCCGTCCCAGAGGTCCTGGGCCTTCTTGTCGAGGGGGCTCAGCTTCCACTGCTTCAACGGGTTGTCGCGGCGCCCGTCGAAGCGCCGCTGCTGCTCGTCACGGCTGATCGAGAACCAGAACTTGATGAGGGTCACGCCGTCCTCGACGAGCATGTGCTCGAACTCCGGCACCTGGCGCATGAAGCGCTCGTACTCGTCCTTCGTGCAGAAGCCGTTCACCGGCTCGACGACCGCCCGGTTGTACCAGGAGCGGTCGAAGAACACGACCTCGCCGCGGTTCGGCAGCTGGCGCATGTAGCGCTGGAAGTACCACTGCCCCGCCTCCTCCTCCGTGGGCTTCGGCAGGGCGACGACCCTCATCGCGCGGGGGTTCAGGTGCTCGGTGAAGCGGCGGATGGTGCCGCCCTTGCCGGCCGCGTCGCGCCCCTCGAACAGGATCGCGACGCGCCGCCCGGTCTCCTGCACCCACCGCTGCATCTTCACCAGCTCGATCTGCAGGAGCTCGAGCTCCGTCTCGTACCGCAGCGCCGCCTTGATGCGCCGCACGTCGATGCCCTTCGTCCGCAGCAGGGAGATGAACTCCCGGGAGGACAGGAGGTTGCGCATCTCGTCCTGGGTGAGGACGTCGTCGCGGTCGTCGCGGTCGGGGGCCGGGGCGGCGTGGATGCGTCCGTTCGAAGGGGCGGCGAGGCGCGGGGTGGCGCGGCGGGTCGTCATGCCATCGGTTATCGCCCGTGCCCGGGCGATACTGAAGCCGCCCGCCGCGGTGATTAGAGTTTCCGCCCATGCGACGGGCCTGCCACCGTGTCCTCGCCCTCATCGCGGCGCTCGCCGCCCTGCACGCCGGTGCCGGGTGGGCGGTCGCGTCCGCCGGCGGCGGCTCCGGCGGGTTCGGCGGCGGTGGTGGAGGCGGCGGCGGTGGCGGGGGCGGCAGCAGCAGCTACGGCGGCGGCGGGAGCGGCGGAGGCGGGTGGGACGCCCAGACCGTGATGATCGTGGTGGTCGTGGCGGGCGCTGCGTTCGCCGTGCAGTACGGGGCGAAGCGGGCGCGCCAGCGGCGCGCCGGGGGGTGGACCCGCCAGGCGGCCGAGGACCGCGACGCCGCGACCCGCGAGCGGCGGGAGGAGCGCGCCGAGCAGGTGGAGGGCGCCGCCCTCGTCGCCGCCGAGGACGACGCCGCGTTCGCCGCCGAGGCGGTGCGCCGCGACGCCCTCGCGCTATTCACCGCGATCCAGACGGCGTGGGACGCCCGGGACCGGGAGGCCCTCTCCCGGATGGTGGCGCCGGACCTCATGACCGAATGGGCGGCCCGGCTCGACGACTTCGCACGCAAGGGCTGGCACAACCGGGTCGCGATCCGGGAGGCGTCCGTCGAGTACATGGGCCTCACGAACCGGGCCGAGGACAGCGAGGACCGCGTCGTCGTGCGGGTGGCGGCGACCCTCGACGACTATGTCGTGGACCGCAACGGAACGCGCGTCATGCACTCGGGCACGTCCAGCACCGAGACGGGCCTGCGGGAGTTCTGGACCCTGGGGAAGGACGCGTCGGGCGGGTGGGTGCTCCTGTCGATCGAGCAGGACCCGGAGGGGGAGCACCACTTCGAGGAGCCCCTCGTCGCGGACGCCTCCGGCGACGACGTGCGCCTCACCGACGCCGCGCGGGTGGAGGCGGCCGACGCGGCGCGGTTGCCGGACGGGGTGAGTCACGCCGACGTCGCCCCCGCCGACACGGCGGACGCGACGGTGGCGCTGCGCGACCTGTCCTTGCAGGACCAGCGGTTCGACCCGGACGTCGTCGAGATCGCGGTGCGGCGTGCGGTGGAGGCGTGGGAGGCGGCGGTCGACGGCGCCGACACGGACCTGGCGCGCGTCGCGGAGCCCGCGGCGGCCCGGCGCCTGCTGCACGGCGACGACGTGAGCGGCGCCACCCGCCTGGTGGTGCGCGGCCTGGACGTGGTGGCGGTGCGGCCCACCGCCGTGGACGCGGCCTCCGTGCCCCCCGTCGTCCACGCCCGCGTCGAGCTTCGCGGGGTCCGCTACGTCGAGGACCGGGCGACCGCCGTCGCCGTGGCGGGCGACAAGGTGCGTGAGGCGCGCTTCACGGAGCGCTGGACGCTCGCCCTCGACGGGGCCGGCGGGGAGCCGTGGCGTCTCGTCGCCGCCGACCCCCGTGACATCCCCAACGGCGCGGGGCGCCCCGCCGCCGGATAGCGCGCCGCGGCGCCCCCGTCAGGCGCCGATGCCGCGGTAGATGCGCTCGTGCTCCTCCGCGGCGCGCTCCCACGTGAACCGCGCCGCCGTCGCGACGCCCCCCGCCGTGAGGCGGTCGCGCACCGCCGCGTCCCGCGCCGCCCGCACGAGGGCCTCCGCCAGGGGGCCGGAGTCCCCCACCGGCACCATCAGGCAGTCCTCCCCGTCCGTGAGGTGCTCGTGCAGCACCGGGAGGTCCGTGACGACGACCGGCAGCCCCGCCGCCATCGCCTCGAGCGCGACGAGCCCGAACCCCTCCCGGGTCGACGGGAACGCCAGCACGTCCGCGGCGCGGTACAGGGCCGGCATGTCCTCGTCGGGCACCGTGCCGAGCACGGCCACGTCGACGCCGGCCGGGACGTCGCTCCCCTCGTGCGCGACGAGCCCCAGGTGGTCGAGGTCGCGCCGCCACGCCTCCCGGAACTCGCCGTGGTCGAGCGGCGCGTCGCCGCCGGCGATCGCGAGCAGGGCCCCGTCGCCCAGCCTCCCGCGGGCACGGGCGAACGCCTCCAGCAGGGTGCGGCTCCCCTTCCGCGGCTCGACGCCGCCCACGGCCAGCACCGTCGGTCGCGCACCCCAGCCCAGGCGGCGTCCCGCCGCGGCGCGGTCGTCGGGGCACGCGGCGTAGCGGGCGGCGTCGACGCCGTTCGCGACGACGTCGCAGCCGACCCCGAACTCCTCCCGCAGGCGGTCCGCCCAGAAGCGCGACACGCAGATGACGTGGTCGACGTCCTGGATCGACGCACGCTGGCACTCCTCGAGGAACCGGCTGGGGAACGACTCGACGTGGTGCACGGTGCGGACCACGGCGGGGACGCGCCCCTCCTGCCGCAGGGCGAGCAGCGCGCGCGCCGACAGGTAGTCCTCGGCGTGGTGGACGTCGGCCGGCGGCGCGTCGCGCAGCGCGGCGGCGAGGACCTCGGCATGCCGCGCGACCCGCTCGTCCGCGGGCTCCTCGGGGGGGCGGTCGACCGGCACGAGCCGCACCGGCACGTCGGTGCGGCGGTAGAGCGGCTCGCCGTCCGGGGCGAGCGCCCACAGCTCCACGCCGTGACCGCGGGCGGCGAGGGCCTCCGCGAGCCCCGTCGCGTGCACCACCCCGCCGCGCGGGCGCGTCGAGTGGGTGACGAGACGGATCCGCACGCGTCCAGCCTACCCGCGGCGCCCCGGGTAGGCTGGCGCGGTTCCCCACGAGAGGGAGGCACGATGCGGAAAGGCGTCCGCGTGACACCCGGACGGCCCGTGGACCTGGGGGGCCGCAGGCCGGGGGCGACGCACGGCCTGGCGGACCGCGACGAGGCCGCCGCCGCCGTCGAGGCGGCCGCCGCCCGCATGGCGGAGCACGCCACCCGCCTGGCGGCCGACGCGCGCCGCTCGCTGCTCGTCGTGCTGCAGGGCATGGACGCTTCCGGCAAGGACGGCACGGTGCGGCGTTGCATCGGGGCGCTCAACCCAATGATGGTGCGGATCACGTCGTTCAAGGCTCCCACGACGCAGGAGCTCGCCCACGACTTCCTGTGGCGGGTCACGCGGGAGCTGCCCGGCCGCGGCCAGGTCGGCGTGTTCAACCGCTCCCACTACGAGGACGTCCTCGTCGTGCGGGTGGAGGGCCTCGCGCCGGAGGAGGTGTGGCGGCCGCGGTACGAGGCGATCAACGCGTGGGAGCGCAACCTCGTGTCGGAGGGCACCGCGATCGTGAAGATCTTCCTGCACATCTCCCGGGAGGAGCAGGCGGAGCGGTTCCTCCAGCGGCTGCGGGACCCGCGGAAGAACTGGAAGTTCAACGTCGACGACCTCGCCAAGCGGGAACGGTGGGACGACTACATGGAGGCCTACGAGGACGCCTTGCAGCGCACCTCCACGTCGTGGGCGCCGTGGCACGTCGTGCCGGCCGACCACAAGTGGGCGCGCGACGCGATCGTCACCGAGATCCTCGCGGACACGCTGGAGGGGATGGACCTGCGGTACCCGCCGCTCGCCCCCGAGGTGCGGGCGGCGCGCGCCGACCTGGAGGCCCGCCTGGCCGCCGGTGCCGACGCCGGGTGACCCGCGCGTGCCCGCCGCCCGCGGGCCGAGATAGCATCACCGCTCCATGACCCTCGACGAGACCACGCTGACCCGCCCCGAGGGTGACCGGCCGGGCGGGTTCCGGGTCGACCACGAGGCCGTGCTCGTCGAGGTCCGCCGCCGCCTCGCCGCCGGCGAGCACTTCTCCGGCCCCCTCGCCACCTCGTTCTACCGGGCGGTCGACGCCCTCGACCCGACCGCCACCGAGGAGACCCTCGGCGCCCTCCCCGGCAACGCCGGCGTGCAGCTGTACGAGAACCTCATCGCGTGGGCGCCGGTGCGCACCGGGGAGGTCGTGATCGACGTGGGGTGCGGCTCCGGCGGGTCGACGCGGGCGGCGGCCGCCGCCGTGGGCGCGCACGGGCGGGTCATCGGCGTCGACCCGATCGCGGAGGCGCTCGTCGCCGCCCGGTCCCGCACCCCCCAGAAGCTCCCGGTCGAGTACCGGCGGCTGTCCGGGGAGCACCTCACGGGGATCGGGGACCGCAGCGCCGACGGGGCCGTCCTCAGTCTGGTCCTGGAGCAGGTGGACGACATGGCGGCCCTGCTCGGCGAGGTGGCGCGCGTGCTGCGTCCCGGCGGCCGGCTCGTCGCGAGCGTCATGGCGTGGGACAGGCTCCGCCCCGTCGACCACGGCCTGTGGGGGTCGGTGCTCGCCGTCGTCGCCCGCCACGCCCCCGGGGCCCTCGTCGGCCGGGCGAGCCGCGCCAGCATCCCGCACGAGCCGGAGGACGCCGCCGCCTTCGTCCACGCGGGCCTGCTCGTGCCGGAGGAACGCGACGTGCAGCTCGCCGTGGTGATGGAGACCGTCGAGGACGCCTGGGCGTTCTTCTCGCGCACCTACCTCTTCCACATGCTGGATGCCGAGGGGCGCGGCGACCTGCGCGCCGCCCTCGCGCGGCGGGTCCCCCACACCCTCTCCCTGCCGATCCGCTTCCTCCGCACCCGCCGACCCGGCTAGCGATCCCGACTCGAAAGTCCGCGGCGCGATCCCGCGCGTGCCGCTGATCACCGACTTTCGAGTCGGGTGGCGGGTGGCGGCAGGTCCGTGCGGAGTTCCCGTCGTCCGACGGTGACGGGCGCGCATTGCTGAATCGCAACGCGCGCCCTGCGAACCCCACAACCTTCTTGGCGCAGGACGTTCCTCGGCGACGGCGGCCGAGGCGGTGCTCCGATCAGAGGGCGGCGGTGCGCGCCTCGGGGCCGGCCTGCGCCTCCCCCGGCACGAGCCAGCGGGTGCCGTAGTCGCGCATCGCGTCGACGATCGGCAGGAGGTCCATGCCTCGCCGGGTGAGCGCGTACTCGACCCGCGGCGGCACCTGGCAGTACTCGCGCCGCTCCAGGATGCCCTCCTCCTCGAGGGACCGCAGCCGCGCCGACAGGGTGCGGGGGCTGATCCCGGCGAGGGAGCGCTCAAGCTCGGTGAACCGGCGTGGCCCCCCGGCGAGGTCCCTCAGGATGAGGAGGGTCCACTTGCCGGACACGATCCGCGCGGTCGCGACGACCGGACAATGCCCGGTGTCGACATCCTGAAGCTCCGCGGAGAGCATCCTGGGAATCGTACCAGCCGGCCGGCGGGTGACCGCTACGCCCCGACCGGATCTTCCAGCTGGCGGCGGGCGGCGCCCGCCTGCAGCATCAGCTTGAAGTCGTGGGGGCTGGACGCCGCCTTCATCGCCTCGTCCAGCGCGACGCGGCCGCCCTGGACGTGCGTGAAGAGCGACTGGTCGAAGGTCTGCATGCCGTAGTACTCGCCCTCGCGGATCACCTCGTGCAGCCGGCCCGTCTCCTCCGGGTCCACGATGAAGTCCCGCGCCCGGTTCGTCACGACGAGCACCTCGCACGCCGGGGCGCGGCCAGGGGCGTCGCACCGCGGCACGAGGCGCTGGGAGATGATCCCCTTCAGCGTCCCGGCGAGCATCAGGCGCACCTGCTGCTGCTGGTGCAGAGGGAAGAAGCCGATCGCGCGGTTGATCGTCTCGGTGGCGTCGAGGGTGTGCATCGTGGAGAACACGAGGTGGCCGGTCTCGGCGGCGCTCAGGGCGGTCTCCATCGTGGCGAGGTCGCGGATCTCGCCGATCATGATCACGTCGGGGTCCTGGCGCAGCACGCGACGCAGGGCGTCGGAGAACGAGCCGGTGTCCTGCCCGACCTCCCGCTGGTTCACGATCGACCGGCGGTCCGTGTGGAGGATCTCGATGGGGTCCTCGATCGTGACGATGTGCTTGCGGGTGCGCTGGTTGATGCGGTCGATCATCCCGGCGAGGGTCGTGCTCTTCCCGGACCCGGTGGTGCCGGTGACGAGGACGATGCCGCGCTCCTCGTCGGCGAGGGTGCCGACGGCGCCCGGCAGGCCGAGATCCTCGAGGGGCGGCACGCTGGAGGGTACGGCACGCATCACGATCGAGATCGACCCGCGCTGGCGGAACGCGTTGACGCGGAACCGCCCGACGCCGTCGCGTGCGTGCGACAGGTCGGTCTCCCCGTACTCGTTGAACTCCGTCCGCTTTCGCGTCATGCCGTCGGTGATCTCGGTGAGGAACCGCCTCATGTCGTCCTGCGTGAGGGCGGGGCAGCCCGGGATCGGCTCGAGCGCCCCGTGCAGGCGGATGAGCGGCGGCGACGGCACCTTCAGGTGCAGGTCGCTCGCTCCGCGCTTCACGGCGTAGGCGAGGAGACGGCCGAGGTCGATCACGAGGGGGTCCTCCGGGCACGGTGGGGCGCCGACGTCGCTTCACCCATCGGCACGTGGCGGGGGCGGCTCAAGCAGGCGGCCGGCACGGGCGGGCGGCGAGCGTCGGGACGGCGTCACACTTCCCTGACGCTTTCGCGCGCCATTCGGGACCTTCCCGTGTTGAGCCGTGCACCTGTGCTCGCCACCATGCCCTCAATGGTCACCGCGCCCCCACCCCCCGAGACGCACACCGCCCGCCCGCCCCGC
>JBFLWO010000024.1:0-12078 GCA_040757755.1 Actinomycetota bacterium | reverse complement strand
GGCGACGCTGCCGCGCGGCGGCACCCGGCTCCTGCCCCGCCACCGCATCGTCGCCCTGTTCGGGGCGCCGCAGGACCGCGCCCTGGGGGCCCTCGGGCACGGCACGCCCGCCCAGGACGCGGGGCGGCTTGCGGGCATCGCCGCCGGGTACCGCGGCGGGGGCCGCCCCGTGCTTCCCGCCCTGTGGCTCATCGCGTCGATCTCCTCCCGCGAGCCGCAGGACGACGGCTCGTACCGCACCGTCCAGCCGCCGGCGACGATCCGCCGCTACCTGGCGGAGGCCCGCCGCCGCCGCATGCTGCTGGTGCTCGACCTGCAGCCGGGCCGCGCCGACATCCTGGGCGAGGTGCGGCGCCTGGCGCCGTTCCTGCGCCAGCCCGACGTCGGCCTCGCCCTCGACCCGGAGTGGGCGCTCGCCCCCGGCGCCACCCCCGCCGACGGTCCGGGCCGCATCCAGGCGTCCACCGTGAACGCCGTGTCCGCGGAGCTCGCCCGCCTGGTGCGCCGCCACCGGCTTCCGCAGAAGCTCCTGGCGGTGCACCGCTTCGCCCCGGAGCTCGTCCCCGGCGCCGGCGACCTCGCCACGCGGCCCGAGGTGGCGCTCGTGCTGGATTCCAACGCGATCGGCCCCGTGGAGGAGAAGACCGGCGCGTACGCCCGCCTGGGGTCCCGGCGGGGAGGGGTGTTCGGCGGCATCAAGCTGTTCTTCGAGGAGGACCCCGCGCTGATGACGCCCGCCCAGGTGCTGGCGCTGCGGCCCCGTCCGGACGTCGTGATCTACGAGTAGCGCGTCGTCACCGGGGTCGCGGCGCGATACGCTGCGGCGAGACCCCGTCCCCGACCCCGCCTTGACGCCATGACCGCCGACATCGCCGCACCCCCCATCCGCGTCGTCATCGCCAAGCCCGGGCTGGACGGGCACGACCGCGGCGCCAAGATCATCGCCCGCAGCCTGCGCGATGCGGGCATGGAGGTGATCTACACGGGCCTGCACCAGACGCCGGAGCAGGTGGTCGCCACCGCGATCCAGGAGGACGCGCAGGTGGTCGGCGTCTCGATCCTGTCGGGCGCCCACATGACGCTCGTGCCGCGCATCCTCGAGCTCCTGCGGGCGGAGGGGGCGGACGACGTGGTGGTCCTCGTCGGCGGCACGATCCCGCCGGAGGACGCCGACGCGCTGCGCGGCATGGGGGTGCGGGAGGTCTTCACCCCGGGGGCGCCGATCCAGGGGATGATCGACGTGATCCGCGCCGCCGTCCCTGCCCCGGGCGCGACCGCCTGACGCGCCCGGTGCCGGACCCGGCGCCGCACGCCCTCCGCGAGGAGGACCTCGACCCGGACCCGGTGCGCCAGTTCACCCGGTGGCTGCACGAGGCCCGCGCGTCCGGGGTGCGCGAGCCGGAGGCGATGACCCTCGCCACCGCGACCCGCGACGGGGTGCCCGCCGCCCGGCTGGTGCTGCTGCGCGCCGCGGGGCCCGCCGGGTTCGAGTTCGTCACCGACACCGGCAGCCGGAAGGGGCATGAGATCGCGGCGAACCCGCGCGCGGCCCTCGCGTTCTACTGGGACGTGCAGGGGCGCCAGGTGCGGGTGGAGGGGGCGGTGGAGCCGCTCGGCCGGGCGGAGGCGGAGGCGTACTTCGCGGCGCGGCCCCGCGACAACCGCCTCGCCGCGTGGGCCGCCCGGCAGGGCGCGGTGGTGCCGGACCGCGCCGCCCTGGAGGAGGGGCTCGCGCACGCCGCACACCGCTTCGCCGGCGTGGAGGTGCCGTGCCCCGACTGGTGGGGGGGATACCGGGTGCGGCCCCACACGGTGGAGTTCTGGCAGCACCGCGACGACCGCCTCCACGACCGGGTCCTCTACACCCGCGACGGGGCCGGCTGGCGGCGGGAACGCCTCGCCCCATAGCGCCTCGACTCGAAGGTCCGCATCACCGTTCCGGGCGGGACGCCGATGAACGACTGTCGAGTCGGATCGGGTGGCGCGGCTCGTCCATGCAGGGTTCCTGTCGATCTGCGATGACGTGCGCGCACTGCTGGATCGCAACGCGCGCCCTGAGAGACCCCCACGAACGTCAGGCGCAGGACGGTACGGGCGCCTGGGAAGGACGCGCGGCACACGTATGGCGGCTGCACACCGCCCGGGCATCCGCGGAGGTCACCTCTGGTAGCGGGCTGGCCGCTGACCCTGCGGCCCGGTCAGCCGCGGGCCGCGTCCCCCAGGAGCCCCCGGGCGATGAGGAGGCGCTGGATCTGGCTCGTGCCCTCGTAGATCTCCGTGACCTTCGCGTCCCGGTAGAGGCGCTCGGCGCGGTACTCCGCGCTGCAGCCGTTGCCGCCGAGGGTCTGCACCGCGGTGCCGGCCGCCGCGACCGCCACCCCGCTGGCGAGGAGCTTCGCCATCGCCGCCTCCACCCCGTGCGGCCGGCCCGCGTCCCGCAGGCGGGCGGCGTGCAGCATCGCGAGTCGCGCGGCGTGCAGGCGGGCGGCGACGTCGGCGATGGGGAACTGCACGCCTTGGAAGCGCGCGATCGGGCCGCCGAACGCCTGCCGTTCCCGGGCGTAGTCGACGGCGACGTCGAGGGCCGCCTGCGCGATGCCGCACGCCTGCGCGGCCACGGCGATGCGGCCGCCGTCGAGGGCCCGCAGCGCGATCCGGAGCCCTTCGCCGCGGCGCCCGAGGAGCCCGTCGGGCGCGACCAGGGCGCCGTCGAAGGCGAGCTCCACCGTGGAGGACGTGTGGAGCCCCATCTTCGGCAGCTCCCGTCCCACGACGAGGCCGGGCCCGGGCTCGGTGAGGAGGGCGCTCACCCCGCGCGCCCCCGGGCCGTCGGTGCGGGCGAACACGATGAACAGCCCGGCGAGGCCGCCGTTCGAGATCCACATCTTCGCCCCGGTGATGCGGAACGCGCCGCCGCCGTCCTGCACCGCGGCGGTGGCGAGCGCCGCGGTGTCGGACCCCGTTCCCGGCTCCGTCAGGGCGTACGCCCCGATCAGCTCCCCGGTGGCGAGGCGCGGCAGCCACCGCGCCTTCTGGGCGGCGGTGCCGTGACCCGCGATCGGTCCGGCGACGAGCCCCGTCTGCACCATCAGCGCCACGGCGAGTCCGGCGTCGGCGCGGGCCACCTCCTCCGTGACGAGGGCCGCGGTGACGGCGTCGACGCCCCCGCCGCCGTACTCCCGCGGCACGGTCATGCCGAGGAACCCGGCCGTCCCGAGCGCCCGGATCGCCTCCACCGGCACGCGCCCGTCGCGGTGCCATGCGTCGGCGTGCGGCGCGACCTCCCGCGCCGCGAAGTCGCGCGCCGCGGCGCGCGCCTCCCGCTGGGCGTCGGTGAGGTCGGGGAGGGTCACATGCAGAGCTCCAGGATCGTCGCGTTCGCCATGCCGCCCCCCTCGCACATCGCCTGCAGGCCGTAGCGCACGCCGCGGCGCTCCATCTCGTGCAGGAGCGTCGTCATGAGGCGCGCCCCCGTGCAGCCGAGGGGGTGCCCGAGGGCGATGGCGCCGCCGTTCACGTTCACGCGGTCCGCCTCCACGCCGAGGGCGCGCATCCACGCGATCGGCACGGACGCGAACGCCTCGTTCACCTCGAACAGGTCGATGTCGTCGAGGGTGAGCCCGGCGCGGGCGAGGGCGGTGCGCGTCGCGGGGATCGGGCCGGTGAGCATCTCGACGGGGTCGACTCCGGCGAGGCCGAACCCGGCGAACCGGGCCCGGGGCCGGAGCCCCAGGTCGAGGGCGACGCGCTCCGACGTGATGACGAGCGCGGCGGCGCCGTCGCTGATCTGGGAGGAGGTCCCGGCGGTGAGCCGCCCGTCGGGGCGGAACACGGGCCGCAGCCCGGCGAGCGACTGGAGGGACGTGTCGCGGCGCACCCCCTCGTCGTGGCGCAGCACGTCGGGGCCGTCGCCGTCGAGGCCGGTCGCGACGGGGAGGACCTCGGCGTCGAACCTGCCCTCGTCGATCGCCCGCGCCGCCCGGAGGTGGCTCTCGAGGGCGAATGCGTCGAGCTCGTCGCGCGTGATCTCGTAGCGCTCCGCGACGATCTCCCCGGAGATCCCCTGGTCGATGAACGCGTCCCCCGGCAGGGCGAGCCGCTCGCGGGCACGGTCCCCGTACGGCTGGGCGCGGTCCGTGAAGTTCGACCACATCGGGACCCGGGTCATGGACTCGACGCCGCCGGCGACGACGATGTCGTAGGCGCCCGCCATCACTCCCTGCGCCGCGAAGTGCACCGCCTGCTGCGCCGACCCGCATTGGCGGTCGACCGTCGTGGCGGGCACGGTCTCCGGCAGTCCGGCGCCGAGGGCCGCCCACCGGGCGACGTTCACGGACTGCTCCCCGACCTGGTCGACGCACCCGAGGATCACGTCGTCGATGCGCGCGGGGTCGATGCCGGCACGGTCCACCGCCTCACGCAGGACGGTGGCGGCGAGGTCCGCGGGGTGGATGGCGCGCAGCGCGCCGCCACGGCGCCCGACGGGGGTGCGAACCGCCTCGACGATCACCGCCGCATCCATGGAGCCGTCCTTCCGCGGAGCGCTCTGCGCCGCCGCCGGTCCGGCCGGTGCGCGACGCGTGACACCCCAAGATTAGTGTCCCGCGCCGGCGCCGGGACGTACATCAGCGCGCGCCGCGGCAGCCGGCTGCACCCCGGGTGACGCGGTGGGGGCGTCCCCGTCCGGCGCGCCGCGTAGGGTGCCGGTGTGGCCAGCGACGGCGTCCTCTCCCGGCTTGCCGCGACCGACCGGCTGCTCGTGCAGCAGGTGTTCAAGCCGGTCGGCAACGAGTACCGGATCAGCGTCCCCTCCCCGGGGTCGACCGAGGAGGGCGTGCCGGTCCTCTTCGTCAGGCAGAAGAAGCTGGCGATCAAGGAGGACATCCGCTTCCGGCTCTCGCCGGACGGCGACGACCGGCACCTTTTCCGCATCAGGTCGAAGACGGTGTTCGAGTTCGCCGGCAAGCACGACGTCGTCGACGACCACGACCAGCTGATCGGCTCGCTCGGGAAGGCGTTCGGCAAGTCGCTCCTCCGCAGCCACTGGTACGTCTACGACGCGCAGGGCCGGCAGGTGCTCGAGGCGCAGGAGGCGAGCCTCGCGGTCGCGCTCATCCGCCGGTTCATCGGGTTCATCCCACTGGTCGGGGACTACCTGGGCGTGCTCCAGTGGCTGCCGTTCAACTTCGTCCTGCGCCGCGGGGAGGACGAGGTCGGCCGCTACGCGCGCGTGCTCGGGAAGCTCCGCGACCGCTACGTCCTGGAACTGCAGCCGGGCGCCGCGGGGGACGTGGACCGGCGCCTGCTGGTCGCGTTCGCGGTCGCGCTCGACGCCCTGCAGGACCGGTAGCGCCGCCCCGCCGCCCCGCCGCCCGGCGCCTCCGTCCCGGTAACCTCTGCGGTCGTGCGGTACCACCTCACCACGTTCGGCTGCCAGATGAACGCCCACGACTCGGAGCGGATGAAGGGCCTGCTCGAGGACCTGGGCTACCGGGAGGCCGACACGCGCGACGGCGCGGACCTCATCGTGTTCAACACCTGCACGATCCGGGGCAGCGCGGACGAGCGGTTCCTCGGCAACCTGGGGGACGCCCGGCGCGTGAAGCGGGAACGCCCCGACGCGGTCGTCGCAGTAGGGGGATGCTGGGCGCAGAGCCAGAAGGACGCGGTGTTCCGGGAGTTCCCGTTCGTCGACATCGCCTTCGGGCCGGGGGAGGTCGCGAACCTGGGGGCGCTCCTCGCCCGGGAGCGGCTCGACGCGGTCGGCGCGTTCACCTTCGACGGGGCGTTCAGCGGCACCCTGCCCGCCAAGCGCGAGCGCCCGCACCAGGCGTGGGTGCAGATCTCCGTCGGCTGCAACTGCGTGTGCGCCTACTGCATCGTCCCGTCGGTGCGGGGGCGGGAGCGGTCCCGGTCCGTCGCCGACGTCGTCGCGGAGGTGGAGGCGCTCGCCGCCGACGGCGTACGGGAGGTCACCCTCCTCGGCCAGAACGTGAACTCGTACGGCCGGGACCTGCCGCGGGACGCGCGCGCCACGTTCGCCGAGCTCCTGCGGGCGGTCGCCGCCGTCGACGGGGTGTGGCGCGTGCGGTACACGAGCCCCCACCCGAAGGACATGCGCGACGACGTCATCGCCGCCATGGCCGAATGCCCGGAGGTGTGCGAGCACGTCCACCTGCCCGCCCAATCCGGCTCCACCCGCGTCCTGAAGGCGATGCGCCGCACCTACGACCGCGGCCGCTACACGGCGCTCGTCGGGCGCCTGCGCGACGCGATCCCCGACCTGTCCATCACGACGGACCTCATCGTCGGGTTCCCCGGCGAGACCGACGCGGACTTCCGCCAGACGCTGTCCCTCGTCGAGGAATGCGAGTACGACGGGGCGTACACGTTCATCTACTCGCCGCGGCCCGGCACGGAGGCGGCGGACGCCATGGACGACGACGTGTCCCACGACGAGAAGCGGGAACGGATGGCGCAGCTCGTCGAGGTGGTGCAGGCGACGGCTGCGCGCCGCGCCGCGCGGTTCGTCGGCGGCGTGCACGAGGTGCTGGTGGAGGGGCCCTCCCGCACCGACGCGGCGCGCCTGCGCGGCCGGCTGCGCCAGAACATCACGGTGAACTTCGACGGGGACGCCGCACCCGGCACGCTCGCCCGGGTGGAGGTCCTGTCGGCCACCTCCACCACCCTGTCGGGGCGCGAGGTGCCCGTGGGGGCCGTCGCGGCGCACCGATAGCCCGGCCGGAGGTCCTCGCGCTCGTCGGCCCGACGGCGTCGGGCAAGAGCGCACTCGCCCACGCCCTCGCCCGGGAGCTGGGGGCGGAGATCGTCGTCGCCGACCCGTTCCAGCGCTACCGGGGCCTGGAGATCGCGGCCGACAGCCCGCGGCCCGCCGAGCGCGCCGAGGTCCCGTACCACCTCGTCGGGGACCTCGCGCTGCACGAGTCGTCCCGCGCCGGGGACTTCGCCCGCCACGCCCACGCCGCCGTCGACGCGATCGCCGCCCGCGGCAGGCTCGCGATCGTCACCGGCGGGACCGGCCTGTACGTGCGCGCCGCCCTCGCCGAGCTCGACTTCTCCCGCCAGGTCCCCGACGCGGTGCGGACCGCGGCGGAACACCTCGTCGCCGCCGACCCCGCCGCCGCGCTGGACCGCCTGCGGGGCCTCGACCCGGCCGCGGCCGCCGCCGTCGACGCCCGCAACCCCCGGCGGCTTTCGCGCGCCCTGGAGCTGGCGGAGGCGGGGGAGCCCGCCGCCCGCGAATCCGCGCCGCTGTGGACGGAGTCGACGCGCCGCCCGACCGTCGTCGTCGGCGTCACCCGCCCCCGGGAGGTGCTGCACGCGCTCATCGCCACGCGGGTCCGCCGGGAGCTCGACGACGGCCTCGTCGCGGAGATCGGCCGCGCCCTCGACGCGCCCGGCGGCATGTCGCGGGAAGCCGCCCAGATCATCGGGGTGCGCGAGGTGATGGCCCTGCGCGACGGCACGCTCGATCCGGCCGCCCTCGAGGCGGCGCTCTGCGCACGCACACGCCGGCTCGCGCGCCGGCAGGCGACCTGGCTGCGCAAGACCCCGGGGGTGCGGTGGGTCGACCTCGGCGAGGCGCCGCCGGCCTCCGGCGTCCCCGCCGTCCGCGCGCTCCTCAGCCCGCCCTGACGGGGCCGTCGCGCACCCCCTTGAGGCGCCGCTTCACGGCGCCGAAAGAGGGGTGGATGGCCTCCCCGCCCGACACCGGTCCGCGCGCCCCCGCACGGTGGGCGCCGTGGTCCGCGGCGGCACGCGCCCTCGGGCGGCTCGAGCTCCTGCAAGGGGTGGTGCTCCTCGTCGTCGCGGCCGTCGCGGTGGGGACGAGCCTCGCGTTCGGACGGGCCGTCCTCGCCGCCCACGACGACGAGGCGCGGGAGCGGGCCCGGGCGCAACAGCTCGTCGACATCCGGGACGCCATCCGCCAGCAGGAGATCGCCTACCTGCAGCGCGTCGTCGACGGGAAGCCCGGGTTCGACGCCGCCGCCCCCCTCACCCTCGCGGTGGGCCGGGCGGCGATCGCGGACCTCGCCCGCCAGGAGGAGGCGACCGACCCGGCGGAGCTCGTCGCGATCTCCGACACCCTGTCCGGGCTGGACGCGATCTCCGCGGTCGCGGAGGCGGTGCCGCTCGGGCGGGCGCGGGGCCGCGACGCCGCCGGCGCCGCCCGCGTCGCCGCCGCGGGTCCGGGCGTGGTCGACGCCGTCACCCGGTGGGTGCGCATCGACCGGGCCCAGGCCGCCGCCAGCGCCGCCCGGTCCGACACCCTCATCCGCCGGATGATGGTGTGGCTGCCGGTCGCCGTCGGCATCGTCGCGTTCGTCGGGCTCGTCGCGTGGCGGCTGTTCGACCGGGCGCGCTCGCGCGTCACGGACCTCCTCGGCGGGCTGGCGGAGGAGCAGTCGGCGCTGCGGGAGATCGCCACGAGCGTGGCGGCGGAGGAGGACCCCGAACGGATCTTCCCGCGGGTCGCCCGGGCCGCGGCGGAGCTCCTGCGGATCGACAGCGCCGCGGTGGTGCGGTTCGACGGCGAGGTGGGCCGCGCCGTCGGGGTGTTCATACGCGGACGCCAGCCCCCCGGCATCGACGGGCTGGAGGTGAGCCTCACCGGCAGCACCGCCACCGCCGCGGTGCGTCGGACCGGACGGACCGGCGTCGTCGACGACTACGGCCGGTACCCCGACGACCCGATCTGCCGCATGGCGGCGGCCGCGGGCTTCCGCACGGGGATCGCCGCCCCGGTGCGCCTCGGGGGCAGGGTGTGGGGGTGCGTGGGGGCGTCGGGACGCGGCCAGCTGCCGCGTGACGCCGCCGACCGCCTGGAGCGCCTCGCGGACCTCGTCGCCCTCATGATCGAGAACGCCGAGAGCCGCCGCCGGCTCGCCGCCCAGGCCGCCACCGACCCGCTCACCGGTCTCGCGAACCACCGCACCTTCCAGGAGCGCCTGCACGCCGAGGTGGAGCACGCCATGGCGCGGGAGCGCGGCCTGTCGCTCGTGCTGTTCGACATCGACCACTTCAAGGAGGTGAACGACGCCCACGGCCACCAGGTCGGCGACAAGGTGCTGCTGGAGGTGTCGCGCGTGCTGTCCCGCGAGGCGCGGCGCGGCGAGCTCGTCGCGCGCGTCGGCGGGGAGGAGCTCGCGTGGATCCTCCCGGACTGCGACGCCCTCGACGCCTGGCAGGCGGCGGAACGGGTCCGCAAGTCGATCGCGGAGACGCGGTTCCCGACCGTCGGCACCGTCACCGTGTCCGCCGGGGTGTGCGACCTGGAGCAGGCGACCGGCCGGGCGCCCGACCTGTTCCGCCTCGCCGACGGCGCCCTCTACTGGGCGAAGGCCCACGGCCGCAACGCCACGTACCGGTACACGCCGGACGTCGTCGGCGACCTGTCCGCCGCGGAACGCGCGGAGCGGCTGTCCCGCACGCAGGCGTTCACCGCCCTGCAGGCCCTGGCCCGCGCCGTGGACGCGCGGGACGAGTCGACGCGCCGCCACTCGGAACGCGTCGCGGCGATGGCGGCGCTCCTCGCCGGGGAGATCGGGTGGAGCCGCGACCGGGTCGACCGGCTGCGCCAGGCGGGGCTCATGCACGACGTCGGGAAGCTCGCCGTCCCCGACGCGATCCTCCTGAAGCCGGGGCCCCTCGACCCGGACGAGTACGAGATCGTGAAGGAGCACGCCGCCCGTGGCGCGGAGATCGTCACCGGCGTGCTCGGCACCGAGCAGGTGAGCTGGGTGCGCGGCCACCACGAGCGGTGGGACGGGCGCGGCTACCCGGACGCCCTCGCCGCCGACGCGATCCCCGACGGGGCCCGCCTGCTCGCCCTGGCGGACGCGTGGGACGTCATGACCAGCATGCGCCCCTACTCCGATGCGCGGTCCGTCGACCAGGCCCTCGCCGAGTGCCGGTCCGAGGCGGGACGCCAGTTCTGGGACGCGGCCGTCGACGCGCTCGAGTCCCTGGCCGCCGGCGGCCGGCTGCCCGCCGCGCACCTCGCGCACCGGGTGCTGGAGGGAACGGAGGCGTGACGGGGGGCCGCCGCGAGGCTGCCGGCGGCGGGGTCGACTAGGGTTCCCGCCGTGCGCTTCGCGAAGTGGCAGGGCCTCGGGAACCACTACCTGATCGTCGAGACGGCCGCATGGCCGGTCCCGCTCACGCCCGCCCGGGCGCGCCGCGTGTGCGACCCGAACTTCGGCGTGGGCGGCGACGGGATCCTGGAGGTCGACCTGTCCGGCGCCTCCCCCCGCATGATCGTGTGGAACCCCGACGGCAGCCAGGCCGAGTCGTGCGGCAACGGCATCCGGATGGTCGCCCGGTACCTGCACGGCCGGGGCCTCCTCCCCGCCGACGGCGCCATCGTCACCGGCGGCGGCCCGGTCACGGTGCGGGTGCTGCCGGACGAGCGGGTGGAGGTCGCGATGGGGAAGGCGCGCTTCCCGAGCGGCGAGGGGCGCGAGGCCCTCCGCGTCGACGGCGCCGCCGTCGACTTCGCGGACATCTCGATGGGGAACCCGCACGCGGTGATCGAGCACCCGGACCCCGACGGGGTCGTGCGCACCCTTGGGCCCGCCATCGAGGTGGCCCCCCGTTTCCCGAACCGCACGAACGTGGAGTTCGTCCGCGCGGAGGGCCCCTCCGAGATCACGATGCGCGTGTGGGAGCGCGGGGTGGGGGAGACCCTCGCGTGCGGCACCGGGGCGTGCGCCGCCGCGGTCGCCGCGGTGCGCCTGGGCGGCCTCGTGAGCCCGGTCACCGTGCACCTGGCGGGCGGGGACCTCGTGATCGCCGTCGACGACGACCTGGAGGTGACGATGACCGGACCTGCCGAGCCCATCTTCGAGGGTGCCCTCGCGGCGCCGCTCGCGCGCGCGCTGGAGGAGCTCTGACCGCCCGCACGGTCGGGGCGGAGCGGCTGCGCCGCCTGCCGCCGTACCTGTTCGCCCAGATCGAGCGGAAGATCGCGGAGAAGAAGGCCGCGGGCATCGACATCATCTCCCTCGGCATCGGCGACCCCGACACGCCCACGCCGCAGGTGATCGTCGACGCGATGCAGCGGCACGTGGCGCGCCCCGACACGCACCAGTACCCGTCGAACCGGGGGCGGGCGTCGTTCCGCGAGGCGGTCGCGTCGTTCTACGAGCGGCGGTTCGGCGTGTCCCTCGACCCCGAGTCCGAGGTGATCCCGGCGATGGGGGCGAAGGAGGCGATCGCGAACGTCAACCTCGCGTTCCTCGACCCCGGGGACGTGGCGCTCGCAAGCGACCCCGGCTACCCCGTGTACACCACGGGTCCGCTGCTCGCCGGGGCGGAGCCCGTCGCGATGCCGCTCGTGCCGGGACTCGGCTTCGAGCCGGACCTGGACGCGATCCCGGAGGACGTCGCGCGCCGCGCCCGGGTGATGTTCCTGAACTACCCGAACAACCCGACGGGCGCCGTCGTGGAGGGGGACCTGTTCGCCCGCGTCGTGGAGTTCGCCCGCCGCCACGACATCGTCGTCGTCCACGACAACGCGTACTCGGAGATCACCTACGACGGCTACCGCGCCCCGTCGTTCCTGGAGACGCCCGGGGCGAAGGACGTCGGCATCGAGGTGTTCTCCCTGTCGAAGACCTACAACATGACGGGGTGGAGGTCCGGTGCCGTGCTCGGCAACCCCGACCTCGTCGCCGCCTACTGGCAGCTGAAGACGAACCTCGACAGCGGCATGTTCGAGGCGCTGCAGGAGGCGAGCGTCGCCGCCCTCACGTCGGACCAGTCGAGCGTCGCGGAGATGTGCGGCATCTACCAGCGCCGCCGCGACACCCTCGTCGCGGCGCTCAGGGAGATCGGCCTGGACGTGTCGCCGCCGAAGGGCACGATCTACCTGTGGGCCCGGGTGCCGGAGGGGGAGACGTCCGCGTCGTTCACCGAGAAGGTGCTGGAGGAGGCGGCGGTGGTGATCTCCCCGGGGTCGGCGTACGGGCCCAGCGGGGAGGGCTTCGTCCGGATGAGCCTCACCGTGCCGGACGCCCGCCTCGACGAGGCGGCGGAGCGGATCGCGCGGCTGGTGCG
>JBFLWO010000023.1:0-12255 GCA_040757755.1 Actinomycetota bacterium | reverse complement strand
CGCCGCCCGGGAGGCGACGTGGGCCCGGTGGACGGACGTCGCGGCATGGCCCGCGTGGAACCCCATGTGCGCCGAGGCGATCCTCCACGGACCCCTCGCGGAAGGCGCGCAGCTGGAGCTCAACCTCGTGCACCCGCGGGGCAAGGGACGCACCTTCTGGACCCGGCCGCGCGTCGTCGAGGTCGCCGCCCCGGAGCGCGTCGCGTGGGAGGCCGTCGGGCCCGGCCTCACGATCCGCACCGAGACCACCCTGGCGGAGGAGCCCGACGGCACCCTCCTCACCCTCACCTCCGCCACCACCGGCCGCTTCGCGATCTCCATGAAGCTCATGGCCTTGGGCGACCGGACGCTGGCGCGGATGTACGCGGCGATGCTGAACGCGCTCGTCGCCGACATGGGGCGGGTGGCATGACGACGGCGCGGCGGCGGCTCCCGCCGGGGACCTTCGGCCTGCCGGTCGAGAAGATGCGCAAGGGCTACTACAGCGACGCGTACTTCACGCTCACCCGGCACGTCCTCGACGCCGACGGCCACCACCCCCGCGTGCTGATGCAGGTGTTCCAGCGGGAGCACTCCGTGCTCGGCGGGATGGACGAGGCCCTCGCGGTTCTGCGGCTGTGCGCGGGCCGCAACGGCGACCGCGGCTGGGAGGCGGGCTGGCCGCAGCTCGCCGTGCACGCCCTGTACGACGGGGACGAGATCGAGCCGTGGGAGACGGTCCTCACCATCGAGGGGGACTACGCCCTGTTCGCCCACCTCGAGACCGTCGTCCTCGGGGCGCTCGCCCGCCGCACCCTCATCTCCCGCAACGTCCGCGCCGTCGTGCACGCCGCCCACGGCAAGCCGATCCTGTACTTCCCCGCCCGGTTCGACCACTGGCACGTCCAGACGGGGGACGGCTGGGCGGCGCACATCAGCGGCGCGATCGGCGTGTCCACCGACGCGCAGGCGTCGTGGTGGGGCGGCCGGGGCATGGGGACGGTCCCCCACGGGCTCATCGCCGCCTACGGGGGCGACACCGTGCTCGCCGCCCGCAAGTTCGCGGAGCACGTCCCGCCGGAGGTGAACGTCACCGTCCTCGTCGACTTCGAGAACGACTCGGTGCGCACCGCCCTGGAGGTCGCGGACGACCTGGGGGACCGCCTGTGGGGCGTGCGGCTCGACACGTCCGAGACGATGGTGGACCGGTCCCTGTGGCACGAGCTCGGGCGGTTCCGCCCCACCGGGGTGGTGCCGGAGCTCGTGTGGAAGGTGCGGCGCGCCCTCGACGAGGCCGGCCACCCGCGGGTGCGGATCGTCGTGTCCGGGGGGTTCGACGCCGCCCGCATCGCCGCGTTCGAGGAGGAGGGGGTGCCGGTCGACGCCTACGGCGTGGGGTCGTCCCTGCTGCGCGGCTCCAACGACTACACCGCCGACGTCGTCCGCGTCGACGGCCGCCCCTGCGCGAAGGTCGGCCGGGAGGAGCGCCCCAACCCGCGCCTCACCCCCGTCGACGACGCCGACTGGGAGCCGTAGGAGCCGCGGTCACCTGATGCGGCGGGCGGCGGCGACGCAGCGGCCGCGGGCCGCCGCGGCCGTGACGCGCGTGCACCGGTCGAGGGCATGCACACGGCGGCGGCACACGGCCCGCGCACGGCCGGTCGTGAGGGTCGCGCACCGCGCGAGGCCCCGCTCCAGCCGCACGCAGGCGGACCGGCGGGCACCGGTCAGCAGCCAGCAGCGGTGCAGGCGCTTCTCGAGGCGCTCGCAGGCGCCGCGCGTGCGGGCACCCTTCACGGTGGCGCACCGCGCCAGCCCGTTCTCGAGCCGCACGCACGCGGACCGGCGCACGCCGCGCAGCGTCCAGCAGCGCGACAGGCGCCGCTGCAGGCGCTCGCACGAGGTCCTCGCCGCGCCCTTCTTGGACGCGCACCGCGCGAGCCCCGCCCGGAGGCGCTGACACGCGTCGCGGCGAAGGCCCGTGCGGCCCGCGCACGGGTCCGGCGGGGTGAGGGTCGGCGTCACGTCGCCGGTCGCCGACTGCGGCACCGTCGGGGTGCCGGTGTCCCCCCCGGTGGTCTGCGTCACGGGGGCGGGGGGCGGCGGCGGGGTCACCGTCACCGGGGGCGCGGGCTCCGCGGTGGTGAACGTCTGGTCCACCCCGGTGGCGACGCCGGTCGGCACGCCGGCCGCGTTCTGCGCCCGGACCCGGTAGTGGTAGACGGTGCCCTGCTGAAGCCCCGTCACGTCGAACGTCACCTGCTGCGCCGTCTGGCCGGCGGCGACGGACGCGGTCAGGGTGTGGCCGTACGCCGTCGAGGTGCCGAGCTCCAGCGTCACGTCCGTCTGCTGCAGGCGCGGACGCACCGTCGCCGTGACGGTCGCCGTCGTCTCCCCCGTCGCCGTGACCGCCGCCGGCGCGACGGCGGGCGGCATCCGCACGGCGGTGGCGGCGTTCACCCGGCCGCCGCTCACGGTGGCGGCGGCGAGCGCCGGCACCGGGTCGGACGTCGCCACGATCCGGTCCCTGACCTCGACGGGGGTGAGCGTCGGGTCCACCGACAGGAGGAGCGACGCGACGCCGCTGACCAGCGGCGCCGCGAACGACGTGCCCTCGACGAGGACGTACTCGTCGTCCTCGCCGACGTAGCTCGACGCCGGCGCGGCGCACCGCACCACGACGTTGTCGACGTGCACCCCGTCGCGCACCTGCATGTCCGCGTCGGACACGAGCCGGAACCGCAGCCACCCGTACTCGGCTCCGTTCAGCCCCGGCAGCTCCGTGGTGCGCGCCTCCCACGTCGTGCCGGAGGGCGTGTTGGAGCCGCCGCCGTACCCGGCGTCCACCACCCAGCCCGTGTCGCCCACGGGCGGCGGGTCCTCCGACGCCGTCACGATCGACTCCACGTTGAACACGTCCCCCGACGACGTCGCGGTGTCGAGCGCGAGGTTCACGTCGTAGGTGACGTGGCAGGCTCGCTCGCCGGTCAGGTCGAGGGGGACCTTCACCCGCGCCCAGCTGTTCGTGGACGGCAGGTAGTCGCCGACCGGCGAGTCGGTGAGGGAGTCGGGGAGGCTGCCGGCGGCCTCGTTGCCCATCGTGGAGTCCCGGCCCCACGCGCCGCCCTGCACCGTCTCGGGGGTCCACTTCGGCAGGGTCGGCGCCCCGAACCCGTCGGAGAAGAGGGCGGAGCCCGCCTTCACGCCGGTCGCCAGGATGTTCTTCCCGGGGGCGGCGACGTCGACGCTCACCACGCCCCGGTTCGAGAAGGACGCGAGCTGGTCGTCCTGGTCGGTCCCGGCGACGCACAGGACGTTCGCGAGGTCGTAGGCGCACGGGTACGCGGAGGCGCCGCCGCCGTCGAGGTCCGCCCCGGTGTTGCCGGCGGCCGCGACGAACAGCACGTCCGGATGGGCGGCGATCGCCGCCTTCTCCACCGGGTCGGAGACGGGGCCGGCGAAGCTCGCGTTCACGATCCGCGCCCCGTGGTCGGCGGCATAGTGGTACGCGGACACGATCCGGTCCGTGGTGGTGAGGCCCTGCTCGTCGAACACCCGCAGCGGCATGATCCGCGCGTTCCAGTCCATCCCGGCCATCCCGACGCCGTCGGGGCTCGCGGCCATCACGCCCGCCACCCACGTGCCGTGACTGTGGAACGTCGGGTCGGTGGGGTCGGCGTCGCCGGACGGGGACGGGACGAAGTCGTACCCCTGCACCAGGCGCCCCTGGAGCTCCGGGCTGTCCGGGTTGATGCCGGTGTCGACGACGGCGACCGTCACGGCGGCGCTGCCGGTCGTCACGTCCCACGCCTCGTCGGCGTCGACGTCGGCGTCCGCCGTGCCGGTGATCCCGGCCACGCTCTGACCCGTGTTCCGCAATCCCCACGAGTACGCGAAAAGCGGGTCGGAGGGGACCGCCGCGAGGGTCCGCACGTAGTTCGGCTGGACGGCCTCCACCCGCGGGTCCCGGGCGAGCGCCGCGACCGCCTCGGACACGCCGGTGCCCGACGGCAGCGCCACGAGCTGCGTGCCGCGCAGCGGCAGCGCCTTGCGGAACCGCAGCCTGTGGCGGGTGAGGGTCGCGATGCGCCGGCCCTGGTCCACGCCGGCCTTGAACCGCACCAGCACCTCCCCCGCGCGGTACGGGGCCGGCGCGGCGGCGGCCGGCGTGAGCGGCAGGCGCGGCGGTGCCGCAGCGGAGATCGACGCAGACGTCAGGACGCCCGCGGACGCGATCGTGGCCAGCGCGCGCAGCCAGCCGTGCAAGCGTTCCCCCGGCAGGAGACGACGACGGTCGCGAAAGGCTACCGCTCGCAGGGGGTTCCGGCGAGTCGCGCGGTCGCCCCGCGCCCGGCCCGCGGGGGCGTCGACACGCCCCCTCATCGGCCGCACGGACGGGCGGCGCGGCGGACGGGACGACTCATCCTCACAGCGGCGGTACGCTAGCCGCGACGCCGGGCGGGACCGCCGCGAACCGGCGCGAGGCGACCGACGAGGGGGACGCGATGGGCGGCATCCCGGAGGGGCTCAGGCACGCGATGGGCGTCCCGCTCGCGGACGCCCTCCTCACGCGCCGGTCACGGCGCTTCGGCCTGGGCATGACGATGCCCCCCGGTCCGCTCTCCCACGAGTCGCGCCACGCGCCGGTGCCGCTGTCGGAGGTGGAGGAGGCGATGCTCCTGTGGCTCGGCACCGGCACCACGGGGCTCGCGCTGGGGGACCTGCCGGGGGACGGGCTCACCTGGATGCACACGTGGGCGGGCCACTCGTGGCCGTGCTCCTGCAACTCCCACTCGACCCGCATCTTCTTCACGAACGACTCCGGGGTGTTCACGCTGCGGCCGCCGGAGCCGCCGCGCGACGCCGAGACCGCACCGTTCGCCGCGCTCTCCGAGGAGGACGCGCTCGACCGGCTCCTCTCCCTCTACCGCTCGAGCCTGGTGAGGCTCGAGGACGGCCGCGCCGACCTGCCCGAGGGCGAGCCCGGCATCTTCAGCTTCAACGCGTGGAACGTGAACCGGCCGGGGACCACGTTCTTCGTCCCGGTCACGAATACGACGGTCGAGTACCTCACCCTCCTGTTCATCTACTTCGACAAGACGAACCGGTTCACGATCGTGGACGAGCTCGCCGGCGGCGGGCGGTGCGGGCTGGACCGGTGGGTCGCGTCGGGACGCCTCGGCCTGACCGAGATGGCGCTCGTCGACCTGGAGATCCGGGTCCTGACGAGCCTGAACGTGGAGCAGGCGTTCATGTGCCAGAACATGAACCTGGTGCTGCAGGCCCTCGGCCTGGGCGGTTGGATGTTCACGGGGTTCCTCCCCCACCACATCCTCGGCGTCGACCCCGCGCACCGCGGCCTCGGCTTCGACTTCGTCACCCCGCAGGCGACGCCGCGGCACGCGGCGAAGCCGGTCCCGGTCGGCCGGCGCGGCGTCGTCGAGGCGCTGTGCCCCCCGTACGTCGCCGACGCGCACGAGGCGGTGCAGCGGTTCCTGGCGGAGCACGAGGGGGCGGAGGAGGCGGCCTCCCCGTACGGGCGCCACGGCGAGGTGATGGCGGGGCGCGCCCACCACTCCGCCGAGACCGTCGAGATCGTCACGGCCTTCGTCCAGTACCTGCTCGACACCTACGGGCGGTTCCCGGTCTTCATCGACCCGATGTACGTGCGGCTCGCGTTCCAGGCCCACCACCTGGACCTCGAGTTCTACGACCGCCACTACGCGCCCGGCGCGTACACGGAGGCCCACCGGGAGCACTTCCGCCGCTGGCACCCGGACATCGCCGCGGACGGGCGGCCGCCGCTCGCCGCGGAGGTCGCGCCGGCCGGCTAGTGTGGATCGCGCCCCCGGACGGGGGGCCATCACACGCGGGGAAGCCCGGGCCGGGTCAGGCGAGCCCCGGCATCACGTCCGTGGCGAGGAGCCGCAGGGTGCGCATGGCGTCGGCGTGCGGCAGCCCGGGCCACTGGACCCGGGCGAGGAGCAGCGTCGCGCCCAGCCGGTCGCGCAGGCCGCGGATCTCCGCGAGGGCGGTCTCGGGCCCGCCGACGATGAACCGCTCGGCGCGGAGGTCGTCCCACCGGCGGCGCAGCGTGTCCCCGTCGGGCATCGCCTCGTCCTGCCCCCAGCGGACGTAGCGCCCGTACTTCCCCTCGAGGTGGGGGCGGGCGGTCTCCTCCGCCTCCGCGTCGGTCGGGGCGACGCACACCTCGCGGACGACCGGGAGCTCCGCGGGCGCCACGCCGCGCTCGCGCCGGAAGAGCGCGACCTGCCGCTCCAGCTCGCCCACCGCCGCATGCGGGTTCACCAGCCACGTGTCCGCGGAGCGCGCCGCCCGCGCCACCGCCGCGTCCCGGTTCGCGGCGAGCCAGATCGGCGGGCGCGGGCGCTGCAGCGGGCGAAGCGCGAGACGGGCCCCCGCCAGCCGGTACCCGTGCCCCGCCGCGGTCACCGCCTCGCCCTCCAGCAGGCGCCGCACCACGTCGAGCTTCTCCCGGAACACGCGTTCCCGTCCGGCCGGCAACCCGAACGCGTCGGACTCCTCGGGGCGGTACCCGAGCCCCACCCCGAGCACCGCCCGCCCGCCGCTGATCACGTCGAGCGTCGCGACGCACTCCGCCACCTCGACCGGGTTCAGCAGGGTGAGCAGGAGGATCCCGAGCCCCAGGCGCATCCCGTCCGCCTCGGCCGCGAGCCGCGCGAGGAGCGGCACGTGCTGGAACATCTGGTACGGGTGCGAGAGGAAGTGCTGCGGCGCGAACACCGCGTCGAAGCCGCACTCACGGGCGGCGCGCACCTGGGCGACGTGCTCCGCCAGCGCAGCGGCGGGGTCGGCGCCGGGCGGGTGCTGCGCCGAGAGATACAGGCCGACCCTTATGGGCCGCCCTCTCCCCACAGCGTCACCATCACCGACCGCGGGCCGCCACGGTCCCGGTGCTCGCACAGGTACACGCCCTGCCACGTGCCCAGCGCGAGCCGCCCCCCGCTCACCGGGATCGTGAGGGACTCGCCGACGAGCACCGCCTTCACGTGGGCCGGCATGTCGTCCGGCCCCTCCAGCAGGTGGGTCCACCAGGCGGCCCCCTCCGGCGCGACGCGGTCCAGCCACGCGTCGAGGTCGCGCCGCACGTCCGGGCTGGCGTTCTCGTTCAACGCCAGGGACGCGGAGGTGTGCTGGATGAACAGGTGCGCCATGCCGACCGACAGCTCCGCGAGCTCCGGCACGGCCTCCACCACCTCACGGGTCACGAGGTGGACCCCGCGCTCCCGGGGGCGCAGCACGATCCGCCGCTGGATCCACATGCCGCGGACGCTACAGCCCCGGCCGTGACGGGCGACACCACCCGCCGGACACGGGGTTGTCGCGGCGCGAGGACCCCGCGATAGTGTCTCCGACCGTGCGGCTCCAGCAGATCCACCACGTGGCCTACGCCGTCTCCGACATCGACGCGGCGCTCCCGCTCTACACCCGGCTCTTCGGCATGACGCTCGAGGTGCGCGAGGTGCTCCCCGACCAGGGCGTCGAGGCGTGCTCCCTCGGCGCGGGCCGCGGCCACGTCGAGCTGATCCAGCCGCTCGACCCCGACAACTCCGTGGGCCGGTTCCTCGCGCGCCGCGGCGAGGGCATGCACCACGTGGCGTTCGAGGTGCCCGACGTCGCCGCCGCCCTCGACGAGCTGCGCGCACGCGGCGTCGACCTCATCGACCAGGCGCCGCGGCGCGGCCTGGGCGGCCATCTGGTCGCGTTCCTGCACCCGCGCTCCAGCGGCGGCGTGCTGACGGAACTGGTTCAATCCTCCGACCACTGATCCGCAGGCGCCGCGCGCGGCGGCGCAGAGACCCCGACGTGCCGGGAGACCCCGAATGAAGATCCGCTACATCGAGCCCCAGCCGAAGGGCGCCACGATCTACGAGATCGCGAACCTGCCGAAGCTCGGCCTGCCGCTGCTCGCGGCCTGCGTCCGGCGGCGGGACCCCGATGCGGACCAGTGGATCTACTGCGAGCTCATCCGCGGCACGAAGGTCGACTGGGACGACGTGCTCTCCGCGGACCTCGTCTGCATCTCGTCCACCACGAACACCACGCTCGAGGGGTACGCCTACGCGGACCGCTGCCGCGCCGCCGGGATCCCCGTGGTCTTCGGGGGGTCCCACGTCACGTTCATGGCGCACGAGGCGTTGAAGCACGCCGACTTCGTGATCCGCCGCGAGGGGCAGGTCGGCTTCCTCCAGCTCGTCGAGTGGCTGGAGCGCGGCGGGGCGCGCGACGAGCTGCACGAGATCGCGGGCCTGTCGTGGCTCGACGCGGACGGCACGCAGGTCAACAACCCGGAGGCGCCGCCCGCCTCCAGCGAGGACCTCGACAGCCTGCCCTTCCCCGCGCTCGACCTGCTGGAGGGGCGCGAGAAGATGGTGACGCACCCCATCATGATGAAGTGGGGCTGCCCCTACGACTGCAACTTCTGCTCCGTCATCAAGATGTTCGGGCGGAAGCTCCGAACGCGGTCCGTCGAGAACATGATGACGGAGCTGCGGCAGGCCAACCCCGAGCGGGTCTTCTTCTACGACGACATCTTCATCGTCGACAAGAAGCAGTCGAAGGCGCTCTTCCGCGCGATGATCGAGGAGAAGATCACGCCGCAGTGGACCGCGCAGATCCGCGCCGACTCCCTCTACAAGTCGAAGCAGACGCTGGAGCCCGACCACGAGCTTCTGTCGCTCATGCGCGACTCCGGCTGCTTCATGGTGTACATCGGCTTCGAGTCGATCACCCAGGAGGGGCTCGACTCCTACAACAAGAAGCAGAAGGTCGAGCACATCACCACCTCGATCAAGCTCCTGCACGACTACGGGATCCGCGTGCACGGGATGTTCGTGGTCGGCGCCGACACCGACACGCCCGAGACGGTGCGCGCCACCGTGGACTTCGCCCTCCAGCACAAGGTCGACACCATCCAGATGATGATGCTGACCACCCTCCCCGGAACCGCCTTCGACGTCCAGATGCGCGCCGACGGCCGCGTGCTCACCGACGACTACTCCCTGTACGACGGGCACCACTGCATCATCGCCCCGAAGAACATGACCCCGTACCAGCTCCAGATGGAGACGTGGAAGGGCATGCTCAAGTTCTACTCGTCGCAGGGGTGGCTGGCGCTCTTCAACCAGCAGATCGTCACGAACATCGGCCGCATCGCGAAGCTCTTCTTCAGCGAGTGGCGGTTCACGACGCGACTGCCGAAGGTCGCGTGGCTCACCGTCACCGGGCGCGGCTCGGAGGCGTTCAAGCTGGTGCGCCGGTCCCTGTCGCCGCGCGGCGTGCGGACCCTGTACGACCTGTTCGGTGTGGCGATCTTCCGCAAGTACGGCCGCGGCCAGCTCCTGAAGTTCAAGGATCAGGTGGACTCCATGAAGCATCTCGACGTGATCAAGCGCCTCCCGGCGTGGACGCCGACCCAGCGGCCCGCCACGTCCCCGTCGCTGAAGGTGCTGGGCTGATGGCGCGGCGCATGGAGCTCGGCTTCGAGGGCGGCAGCGTCCTCGGCGTGACGCTGGCGGACGATGACGCCGCCGAGTTCACGAAGTCCCTCGGCAACGGGGACGGGTGGCGGGAGCTGAACGCCCAGGAGGGCACGTACTTCGTGAACCTCGGGGAGCTCGTGTACGTGCGGCTCGCCCCCGGCGAGGTGTCCCGGATCGGCTTCGGGGAGCGGTGACGGCCGCCGTCCCCGCCGCGTAGCGCCGTGCAGCTCGGCCTGGTCGGCCTCACCAACTCCGGCAAGACCGCACTCTTCAACCTCGTGACGGGCGACGCCGCGGAGGTGGCGCCGTACCCGTTCACAACCCGCGAGCCGAACCGCGGCATGGCCGAGGTCCCCGACCAGCGCATCGAGGCGATCGCCGACGTCCAGGACATCCCGCGGCGCGTGCACGCCCAGGTGGAGGTCGTCGACATCGCGGGGCTCGCGGAGGGCGCGGGCCGCGGCGAGGGCCTCGGGGGAGCGGCCCTCGGCCTGCTGCGCGAGATGGACGCGGTGATCCACGTGGTGCGCGGCTTCGCGAACGCGGAGGTGCCGCACCCGTCCGAGCGGATCGACCCGGCCGGCGACGCGGAGGCCGTGGACCTCGAGCTCGCGATGGCGGACCGCCAGCAGCTCGACCGGCGTGCGGAGAAGACCGCGAAGGCGGCGCGCACCGGAGACGCCGTCGCGAAGGCGGAGATGCCGGCGATCGACGCGCTGGCGGCGGCGCTCGACGCGGGACGCCCCGCGCGCGCGGTCGACGACGAGGCGGCCGCCGCCCTGGCGCGCTCCATGGGGCTTCTCACCGCGAAGCCCGTGCTGTACCTCGTGAACACGGACGAGCCGGGGAAGCCACCGGCGGACGTGGCCGCGCACGCCGCCGCGCAGGGCGGGCAGGCGCTGGCCCTGCCCGTGGGGGTGGAGCTCGAGCTCGCCGCACTCGACCCTGCGGAGGCGGCGGAGCTCGCGGCGGAGATGGAGCTGGGGGACCGCCGCGGCGCGGAGGAGCTGATCGCCGCCGGGTACCGGCTGCTCGACCTCGTCACGTTCTTCACCGGGTCGGGGCCGCCGGAGGCGCGGGCGTGGCCGATCACCCGCGGCACGAACGCGGCGCGCGCCGCGGGGAAGATCCACAGCGACATGGAGCGCGGCTTCATCCGCGCCGAGGTGGTGCCGTGGGACGAGCTCGTCGCGGCAGGGTCGTTCGGGAAGGCCCGCGAGCAGGCGAAGGTGCGGATGGAGGGGCGCGACTACGTCGTCCAGGAGGGCGACGTGATGCAGATCCGCTTCAACGTCTGACCTCGGGGGACCACCAGCCCCACCGATAAGCAGCGGCTTGAAAAGCTCTTAGCCGCGGCTAACGTCAGGGGGGATGGAGTCGTCCTCGACCCCCGCACCCTCCCGCGCCGCCGCACCCGGGCGCGCCCGCCGCCGCAACGGCGCCGCCGAGCACGCGCTGCCCGGCGAGGCACGGGTCCTCGCCGCCGCGGAGAGGTCCCTCGACCGCCGCACCCGGGGCCTGCGCGCGGCGTGGCCGTTCCTCGGCCCGGCGTTCGTCGCCGCCGTCGCGTACGTCGACCCCGGCAACTTCGCGACGAACATCTCCGCCGGCTCCCGGTACGGCTACATGCTGCTGTGGGTCGTGCTGCTGTCGAACCTGATGGCGATGCTGATCCAGACGCTCAGCGCGAAGCTCGGCATCGCCACCGGCATGAACCTCGCGGAGGCGTCGCGGGAGCGCTACCCGCGGCCGGTGACGCTGGGGCTGTGGGTGCAGGCGGAGCTCATCGCGATGGCCACCGACCTCGCCGAGGTGATCGGGGCGGCCCTCGGCCTGCACCTTCTCTTCGGCATCGCCCTGTTCCCCGCCGCCCTGATCGCCGGGGCGTTCTCGTTCGGCATCCTCGCCCTGCAGACGTACGGGGGGTTCCGCCGCCTGGAGGCGGTGATCGCGGGGCTCGTCGGGATCATCCTCGTCGGGTTCGGCGTGCAGGTCGTGCTCGCCGCACCGTCCGGCGCGGGGATCGCGCAGGGCCTCACCACGCCGCGGTTCGACGGGGCCGACAGCGTCATGCTCGCCGTCGGCATCCTCGGCGCCACCGTCATGCCGCACGTCATCTACCTGCACTCCGCCCTGACGCAGCGCCGCATCGTGCCGACCGGCGACCCCGCCCGGATGCGCCTGTTCCGGTTCGAGCGCACCGACATCATCCTCGCGATGTCCATCGCCGGGCTCGTGAACATGAGCATGATCGTCACCGCGGCGGGGGTGTTCCACAGCCGCGGCCTGACGGGGATCGACGACATCGACGAGGCGTTCCGCGGCCTCGCGGACATCGTCGGGGGCCACTCCCACCAGGTGTTCGGCCTGGCGCTCCTCGCCTCGGGCCTGTCCGCGACGTCCGTCGGGACGCTCGCGGGGCAGGTCGTGATGCAGGGCTACATCCGCCGGCGCGTCCCCGTGTTCCTGCGCCGCGCCATCACCCTCGCCCCCGCCCTCGTCGTCGTCGCGGTGGGCGTCAACCCGTCGACGGCGCTGATCCTCAGCCAGGTCGCCCTGTCGTTCGGGATCCCGTTCGCCCTCGTCCCCCTCGTCCACCTGTGCCGGGACCGCGGACTCATGGGGAACCTGGTGAACCGCCGCGCCACGAACGTCGTCGCGTACGCGGTGACGGGCCTCATCGTGCTGCTGAACCTGTTCCTGCTTCAGCAGACGCTTCTCGGGTGACCGCCGCGCGGGGCCCCGGGCGCAC
>JBFLWO010000022.1:0-12575 GCA_040757755.1 Actinomycetota bacterium | reverse complement strand
TGTCGGCGGCGGGCCCCGGGTCGCGGGACCAGGCGCCGACGACGGTGGGGGGCGTGTCGCGGCGGGACGTGACGACCTCGACGCGCCATGCGTCGAGCAGGGCGCCGGCCTCGGCGGCGAGGCGGGCGGCGAGGTCGGGCAGCGGCGGCGTGGCGGCGAGCAGGCCGAGGAGGCGGCTCACCGCGGCGTCGCGGCGGGCGGCGGCGGCGCGGACGGTGACGTCCTCGCAGGTCCCGACGAGGCCGGCGGGCGTGCCGCCGGGCCGGGTGCGCGGCACCCCGGCCATCCGCACCCAACGGTGGGTGCCGTCGCGGTGGCGCACCCGGTGGACCGAGTCGAGCGGCGTGCCGTGGGCGGCGGCGGCCGCGACGGCCTCCGCGACGCGGGGACGGTCACCGGGGTGGACGGCGAGGAGCCAGCCGTGGCCCCGGTCGTCGTGCGCGTCCCGCCCGGTGAGGCGCAGCCATGCGACGCCCAGGTGGTCCATCGCGCCGCGCCGGTCGCATGTCCACACGAGCGGACCGGCCGGGGCGTCCCCGCCGGGCCCCGGAGCGCGCGGCGGGTCCTGCGCGCGGCGGCGGGCGCGGATGTCGTGCAGGGCGCCGACGTAGCCGAGGAACCCGCGGTCTGCGTCGAGGCGGGCGGCGCCGCGGGACACGACGCGGGTCTCGCCGCCGCCGGGGCGCAGCAGCCGGAACTCGAGGTCGACGTCGCGCTGCTCGTCCAGGGCGGCGCGGAACCCCGCCCGGACGGCGGGGAGGTCGTCGGGGTGGACGGCGGCGAGCCACCCGTCCCCCAGGATGTCGTCGGGGGGCAGGCCGAGCATGCGGCAGGTGGCGGCGTTCGCGTAGGTGACGGCGCCGTCCGGCCCGGTGGTCCAGATCATGGCGGGGGTGGCGTCCATGAGGAGCCGGAACGCCTCCTCCCCGTCGCGGGGGGCGCGCGGCACGGGGCGGCGTTCCCCGCCGGGGCGCAGCACGACGACGCGTTCCCCGCCGGGGAGGTCGGCGACGCGGGCGGTCAGGGCGACGGTCTCGCCGGGCGCGGGGCCGGGCAGTCGCACGTGGTGCTCCCCCGCGGCGGCGGCGGTGGCCTCGACGGCCCCGGCGAGGGCGCGGGCGCGGTCGGCGAGCCACCGGTCGGGCTGGTCCGCCATCCCGTGGGACGCCTCGCCGAGCAGGTCGCAGGCCCGCTGGTTCGCCCACGCGAGCACCCCGCCGCGGCCGAGGACGAGGATCCCGTCGGGGAACGCCTCGAGGATCGTGCGGTCGGCGCGGGCGGCGTCGGGGGGCGCGAGGCCGGCGGGCTCCTCCCCGGAGAGGATCGCGAGGAGCCGCGCGGCGCGGACGACGTCGACGACGGCCTCCCGCCCGTCGAACGGCCCGCAGCCGTCGAGGGCGTCGGCGGACGCCTCCCACACGCGCTCCGCGGCGCCGGAGAGGGCGATGAGCACGGCGGTGCGCCCCAGGGCGGCCTCGGCGGGGGGGAGGTCGACGGCGACGGCGGGCTCGCCGGGCCAGCCGGTGCGGCCGAGCAGCGCGGTGGCGCGCCGCACCTCGGACACGGGCGCGTCGATCTCGCTGCCGCCGCCCGCGATGGCGTCGGCGGCGGGGGCGAGCAGGGCGATGACGACGATCTCGCGGAGGGCGACGAGGTCGTCGCCGCCGATGCGGACGCTGCGTGGGTTGCGTGGCGCCACGGGGTAACCGTCCCGGGGGTGTCGACGGAGGCGTCCACCCGGCCCGATCCGACCCGGTGTCGCCCCACGGAGATACCGGACGGGAGGGGCCGGCTGCTACTGGACGGAAGGACAGTGCGCCCCGCAGGTCACGGCCGGACGCCTGACCGAACGTCTAGGGGTGCGTTACGATTTCTCAACCGCGGTAACGCGGGTGTGTCCGCGCGCACCCGGGTTGCCGCACCCGACGTCCCGGCAAGGAAGGTCGCCGTGAACGACATCCTGACCCCCGACGAGGTCCGCGCCCTCATCGCCGCGACGCCGTCGCGCTCCGCGACGGGGCGGCGCAACCGGGCCCTGATCGTCGCCCTGTACCGCGGCGGCCTGCGGCTGTCGGAGGCCCTCGCGCTGCTGCCGGAGGACGTGGACGTGGAGGAGGGCGTCCTCAGCATCGCGGGGCGCAGCGTCACGAGCCGCCGCCGCATCGGCCTGGACCCGCAGTCCCGGGAGGTGCTGGCCGCGTGGGCGGTGGACCGCGAGGACCTCGGCCTGCGCGACGAGCAGCCGTTCTTCTCGACGCTGCGCGGCGAGCCGATCAAGGACGCCTACGTGCGGGCGCTCCTGCCGCGGCTCGCGGCGGCCGCCGGCCTCGCGAAGCGCGTCCACGCCTCGGGCCTGCGGGCGTCGCACGCCCTGGAGCTCGCGGGCGAGGGCTTCCCGCTGCGCGTCGTGCAGGAGCACCTCGGCATCGAGTCGCTGGCGGCGGCGCAGCGGTACCTGGAGCGCTACCGGCCCGTGGACCCGGTGCGGGCGATCCAGTCGCGCGACTGGGCGATCGACGCGTAGGCCGATCAGCGGCCCGCCCTCGGGCTGCGGGCCGTCGAGTCGAGACACACGCGACGGGCCCCCTCCCGCGTGGTGCGGCGCCGGAGGGAGCCCTCGCTTCCACCCTTCGACGAGCGGGCCCTGGGAAAAACGCAGCCGGCCCGTCGGGTGAGTCCCGTACCGGCCAGGCCACCGGCGCCGGGACAGGGGCCATAGTATCGCTTTACCTGCCGGGCGCTACCCCCCGTTGGTGGGGTTTCGCGCGGGCGGGTCACATGTCGAACTGGTTCTTGGCGAGAAGCAGCCGGGCGCGGCGGGTGCCGTCGACGAGTGCCGTGAGCTTCGCCTCGACGGCGGCGTCGGGCAGGGCGGCGAGCCCGGGGGTCGCGGCGACCCACACGGCGGCGGGGGCGGCCGACGCGACGTGCTCGAGGATCCGGGCGGCGACCTCGTCGGCGACCTCCACCTCGGACGTCCCGCCGTCGACGGCGGCGCAGACCCCGTCGCCCGGGTCGATGACGTAGACCCCGTCGGGGGCGCCGGCCCCGTCGCCCTCCACCAGGCGGCAGCCGGCGGCGGCGAGCGCGGCGATCGCCGGGCCGTCGGCGGCGACGGCCTTCACGGGGCGGTGGGGCACGGCGGCGCGGGCCGCCGCCCACGTCGCGGCGTCGTCGCCGGCGGCGCCGCTGGCGACGACGTCGAGGCCGATGCGCTCCAGGCGCGGCGCCCACCCCGGCGGCCCGGGCAGGGCGCCGAGGACGATGGTGGGCAGCACGGGGAGCTGGATCCCGAGGCGTTCGAGGTCGGCGCGGCGCACCCCGCCACCGTACCGGCCGGGGGTGGGGCGGCGCCGCGTACGATCCCGTCGTGCGACGCGACGGCTGGCTGCGCCGGCTGGGTCCGTGGGCGGGCATCGGGACGAGCCCGGCCGCGCTCATGCTGGGCGGCGGCGTGGCGGAGGGCATCGAGGGGGCCGCCCTCCCCGCCGCGCTGATCACCGGCGCGGTGGTGCTGGGGGCCCTGGCGGCGGCGCAGGGGATCCTTGGGCAGCGCACCGGCATGACGCTGGTGCAGCTCACCGCGCGGGCGCTGGGAGGGGAGGCGAGCCGCCGCACCGCGTCGGTCGCGATGCTCGCGATGATGGTCGGGTGGTTCGCGTTGAACGTCAGCGTCGCCGGCACGGCGCTGGGCCGGCTGCTCGACGTGCCGGACCGCGCCGGGATGGCGCTGATGGCGGCGGTGACGGTGGCGGTGGTGTGGCGCGGCGTGGACGCCCTGTCGTGGGCGGCCCTCGCCGCGGGTGCCGCGACCGCCGCGCTGGCCGCGTACGGGCTGCACGAGGTGCTCGGCGCGCGGGACGTGAGCGCCACCGGCGACGGCGTCGCCGCCGACCCCGTGGGGTTCCTGCAGGGCGTCGCCCTGGTGGTGGGGTACGGGGCGGCGTTCGCGCTGCGCACCCCCGACTTCACCCGTGACCTGGCGCGCGCCCGCCACGTCGTGTGGTGCGCCCTCACCGGGATGGTGGCGCCGGTGGCGGCGTTCGCGATGGTGGGGGCGATGCTGCAGCTCACCACCGGCACCTGGGACCTCGCGGACGTGCTGCGGGAGCTCGGCAGCCCGACTGCGGCGTACCTCTTCGTGGCGGTCGGGTTCAGCGGGTCGGTGATGACGAACCTGTACTCGGGGGCGCTGTCGCTGTCGGACGCCGCCCCCCGTGCCGGCCACCGCGCCGGCCTCGCCGCCGTGTGCCTGCTGGGCACGGCGCTCGCCGCCCTCCACTTCTCCCAATGGATGCTGCCCTACCTCACGGTGATGGCGCTGACGGCGCCCGCGCTGATCGGCATCTGCGTGCTCGACGCGCTGCGCGGCCACACGGCGCGCCCCGGCCGGCATGCGCCCGGGCTTCTGGGGTGGGCCGCGGGGGTCGCCGCGGGCCTGGCGCTTCACCTCGGCGGCTCGTCGCTCGCCCTCCCGGCGTCCCTGGCGGTCGCCGGCATCGTCTATACGCTTTCCGTGACGCGGTCCGGGGCATCCGCAGAGAACGGAATGAGCGACCTGGAGGCGCAATGACCGGTGAGCACGGCAGGCGAGGCGCCGTCGGACTGGACGCGCACGGCCTGGGCAACTGGCGGAGCGTCACGTGGAACCCCACCACGCCGGAGCTGTACGAGATCGTCGCACGCACCGGCGAGGGGACCCTGGCGCAGGGAGGGGCCCTGGTGGTGGAGACGCGGCCGCACACCGGCCGCTCCCCCAAGGACAAGTACGTCGTGAGGGAGCCCGGAAGCGACGGCCGGGTGTGGTGGGGGCCGGTGAACCAGCCGCTGGAGGAGGACCGGTTCGCCGCGCTGCGCCGCCGCCTTCTCGCCTACCTGCAGTGGCGCGACCTGTACGTCATCGACGCGTTCGCCGGCGCCCACCCGCGGCACCGGCTGCCCCTCCGGGTCGTGACGGAGAGCCCGTGGCACGCCCTGTTCGCCCGCAGCCTGTTCATCCCCGCGGACGGGGACGAGATCGCGGCGCACCGGCCGGAGGCGCTCGTGCTGCACGCCCCCGGCTTCCACGCGGACCCCGCCGTGGACGGCACCCGCACCGCGACGTGCGTCGCCCTGCACCTGTCGCAGCAGGAGATCGTGATCGTGGGGACCCGCTACGCGGGGGAGATCAAGAAGTCGATCTTCACGCTGATGAACGACGTGCTGCCGGGTCGCGGCGTGCTTCCCATGCACTGCTCCGCGAACGTCGGCGGCGACGGCGCCGTCGCCGTGTTCTTCGGCCTGTCCGGCACCGGCAAGACCACCCTGTCGACGGACCCGGAGCGCGGGCTGATCGGCGACGACGAGCACGCCTGGGCGGACGACGGCGTGTTCAACATCGAGGGTGGCTGCTACGCGAAGGTGATCGGGCTGTCGCCGCGGGCGGAGCCGGAGATCTTCGCGACCACCCGGATGTTCGGCACGGTGCTGGAGAACGTGGTGATGGACCCGGTGACCCGGGTGCTGGACCTGGACGACGGCTCGATGACGGAGAACACGCGGGGGGCGTATCCCCTCGGGTCGATCCCGAACCACGTCCCGGAGAAGCGCGCCGGCCACCCGCGGACGCTGATCATGCTCACCGCCGACGCGTTCGGGGTGCTGCCGCCGCTCGCGCGGCTCAGCCGGGAGCAGGCCATGTACCACTTCCTGGCGGGCTACACGGCGAAGGTGGCGGGCACGGAGGTGGGGGTGACGGAGCCGCAGGCCACGTTCAGCGCGTGCTTCGGCGCGCCGTTCCTGCCGCGGCCGCCAGGCGTGTACGCGGCGATGCTCGGGGATCTCCTCGACACCCACCATGTCGTGCCGTGGCTCGTCAACACGGGGTGGACCGGCGGGCCGCACGGGGTGGGGCACCGCATGCCGATCGCCGCGACGCGGGCGATCGTGCGGGCCGCCCTCTCCGGGGAGCTGGACGACGCCCCGACCCGCACCGACCCGGTGTTCGGCCTGGAGGTGCCGCTCGCCGTGCCCGGCGTCGACGGCGCGCTGCTCGACCCCCGGGACACGTGGGCGGACGGCGACGCCTACGACCGCACCGCCGCGGACCTCGCCGCGCAGTTCCGCACGCATTTCGCGCCGTACGCCGGCACGGTCGCCCCCGCGGTCGCGGCGGCGGGCCCCGCCGGCTGACTACTCGCCGGTGAAGCGGGGGGCGCGCCGCTCGCGGAACGCGGCGAGCCCCTCGGCGAGGTCCGCGGACGCCCACGCCCGGTCGCGCCACGCCTCGGCGGCGGCGCGGTCCTCCTCCGTGATGCCGCCGGCGACGAGGGCCCGCAGCGTCGCCAGGGTGCCGCGGACCGCGAGGGGCGCCATCGCGGCGACCTGCAGCGCGGCGTGGCGGGCGGCGTCGTCGAGGGCGGCGGGGTCGTGGACGGCGTCGACGAGGCCGATGGCGAGCGCCCGGTCCGCGTCGACGGTGACGCCGGTGAGGAACAGGGCGGCGGTGCGGGCCGGCCCGAGGAGCGTCGCGAACGTCTGGACGCCGCGCGGCGTGTAGGCGACGCCGATGCGGGCGGCGGGCATGGCGAGCTCGGCGCCGGCGCGGGCGATGCGCCAGTCGCAGGAGGCGGCGAGCTCGAGGGCGCCGCCGTGGGCGGACCCGTTCAGCACGGCGATCACGGGGGCGGGGCAGGCGTGGACGGCGTCGACGACGGCGCCGAGGCGGCGCTCCCCCTCCCGCAGCGTCGCCGGGGTGGGGGCGTCGTTCAGGTCCACCCCCGCCGAGAAGTGCCGCTCCCCGGCACCGCGCAGGAGCACCACGCGGGTGCCGTCCGGCGGCCGGCCCAGGGCGGAGGCGAGCTCCTCCAGCATCCCGGCGGTCAGGGCGTTGGCGCGCGCCTCGTTCGCGATGACGAGGGTGAGGACGCCGTCCTCGAACGACCGTCGCACCGTTGCGTCGACAGCGGTCACGGCCGCGGACCCTACCGGTCCGGCGGGAGCCGGTGCTCCGCCCAGGCGTTCCGTAGACTCCGCGCCGTGGAGACCGGCGTCACCGTCACACGCCTCGATGCGGAGCCGGCGGAGCGGTTCCAGCCGCTGCGGCGCGAGCTGGGCGTCACCTCGTTCGGCCTGAACCGGATGGTGCTGCAGCCGGGGCAGCGCGGACGGATCCACCGCCACGAGCGGCAGGAGGAGGTGTACGTCGTCCTGGAGGGCACCCTGACCCTCGCGGTGGAGGGGGAGGAGCGTGACCTGCCCGCCGGGGACGCGGCGCGTGTCGCGCCGGACGTGCGCCGCCAGGTGGTGAACCGCGGCCCGGGGCGGTGCGTCGTCCTGGCGATCGGCGGCGCGCAGCCGCACGACGGGCGCGACGGCGTCGCATACGCGTCGTGGGACGACGCGGTGGGCGGCGCCCCGCAGGACATCCCCCTGCCCGACGACCTGCCCGCCGCGGAGCTGCGCGGCTAGAACCCCCACCGGCCCGTCGGGCGCGGGTGGGGGTGACGGCGGGGGGCGGTCAGGGAGGAGGCGTCACCGGGCGCGCCCCGCCTCCGGCACCGGCGGCGCGGCCGGCAGATGGTCCCGCCCGTGCGGGGAGTCGAGGTCCAGGGCCGGGCCCTTCGGGACGATCCCCGTCGGGTTGATCTTGTCGTGCGACACGAAGTAGTGGCGCTTGATGTGGTCGAAGTCGACGGTGTCGGCGACCCCCGGCCACTGGTACAGCTCCCGCAGGAACCCCGACAGGTTCGGGTAGTCCGCGATGCGCCGCAGGTTGCACTTGAAGTGCGCGTAGTAGACGGCGTCGAACCGCAGGAGCGTCGTGAACAGCCGCCAGTCCGCCAGGGTGATCCGCTCCCCCACCAGGTAGCGGCGCGTCGCGAGGCGCTCCTCCAGGGCGTCGAGCTCGGCGAACAGCGCGTCGAACGCCCGCTCGTACGCCCGCTGCGACGTGGCGAACCCCGCCTTGTACACGCCGTTGTTCACGTACGTGTAGACGCGGTCGTTCACCGCGTCGATCTCCGGCTGCAGCGACGCCGGGTACAGGTCCAGGTCCGCGTCGCCCCACTCGTCGAACTGGGAGTTCAGCATCAGGATCAGGTCGGACGACTCGTTGCACACGATCCGCCCCGTCTCCCGGTCCCACAGCACCGGCACCGTGACCCGCCCGTCGAACTCCGGGTCGCTCGCGCGGTACGCCTCCGACAGGAACCGGAACCCGTTCACGGGGTCCGGGCCGAACCCCGGGCCGTCCCCGAACCGCCAGCCGCGCTCGTCCCGCACCGGGTCCACCACGGACATGCTGATCGCGTCCTCCAGGCCCTTCAGGCGGCGCACGATGATCGCCCGGTGCGCCCACGGGCACGCCAGCGACACGTACAGGTGGTACCGGCCCGGCTCCGCCCGGTACTCCGACGACCCGTCCGCCGTGACGCAGAACCGGAACCGGCTCTCCTGACGGACGAACTCCCCGTCGGCCGTCGTCTCCCGCGCGAACTGCGCGCGGCCCGCGGCATCCTCGCCCATGACCCTGGCCTCCCCGTCGCGAACGGTCGCGCCAGGCTAGCGTCTCGGCTCGAGGGCCCGCCGCCCCGGTCCGGGAGGACGCCGACGGGGACGTTCGCGGTGATGCACATGAAAGGGGCCCCGCCGCGTCCCGCACGGCGGGGCCGGCGCAGCTCGCTAGACGACGAAGAAGACCCTCGACACGTTCGGGACGGACGTGCTGACGTTGTTCGTCGTGTCGGTGAGGACGATGTTGGAGTAGGAGACGCTCGCCAGCACCAGCCGCTGGCCGTTCGGGCAGGTGAAGGCGCCCGCGGAGATCGGCCCGGCGGTCAGGCTCGCGACGACGCGCCCGTTCTTGGGCTCGAACGAGCCGGCCGCGGAGACGTCGGAGTTGAACGTCTCCTTGTTGGCCGCCTGCGGATGCTTGCCGCCACCGTTGATGCAGGCGTAGGTGGCGGTCGCGTCGGCGTGGAGCGTGTAGTCGATGTTCTCGTTCCCGAGGCCGCGCTCGTCGAAGCTGACGACCAGGGCCCCGGCGTTGTTCACGCTGGAGGTCGCCGCGTGGAACTTGGGCGCGTCCGCCAGAGCGACGGCCGCGAAGGCCAGCGCAGCGAGCATCACCACGAAGGCGAGCGTGATGACGCGCAGCGATCTGCTCATCGTGCTCCTTTCGGTTCTCCCAAGCCGTCCCTCACCGACCCGGCGTGAGGACACCGTGGGCGGGCTGACGCTTCAGCCCGGCAGAGCCGCTCACGCGATCCGCCGGGGTGGCATGCCCCCCGGCGCCGCGGAGGGACGGCGAATGTGATCCGCTGCCGCACCTGCGGCAGACGTGTCACCTCCTGACTCCCGCGACGCGCCGGACGCGACGGACGCGGGCCTCGTGGTCGGAGGACGAGCGCCATCGCACCATCGGGTCCCCACGCCGCCCACGACGCGATCGTGCTGGAACCGCCGTCCGCCCGGACCGAAGGGCGAGAAGAAATCCCCCTAGGCCGTGCGTATGCTCGGATTCAGCGGATCACACCTACCAAGGCGGGCCGGGCCGGACAAGGCCGCAATCGGGTCGCCGCCGAACCCGCAGGACAAGTTCTGCGAAGTTGTGCCGCCGCCCATCCCGGTCGCGGACAGCATTGCGCCTCCGGCGCCACCTGCCCGGAGCGCCCGCTCCGCGCCGGCCGCACCGCGGGCTCCCGCGCAGAGCGGGTTAGACCCCCAGCGCCGCCTGGTCCAGGATGCGCGACACGATCTCGTCCCACTCCAGGCCCGCCGCCTCCGCCGCCTTCGGCAGGAGGCTCGTGTCCGTCATCCCCGGGATCGTGTTCAGCTCCAGCACCCACAGCCGGCCGTCGCCGTCGAGCAGCATGTCCACCCGGCCGAAGCCGCGGCAGCCCAGGGTGCGGTAGCACGTCAACGCGAGGCGGGCGGCCTCCTGCGCCACGTCGTCCGGCAGGTCCGCCGGGGCGCGCAGCGTGGTCAGCCCCGGCGTGTACCGCGCCTCGAAGTCGTAGAACTCCCGCCCCTGCGGCACCGCCTCCACCACCGGCAGCGCCCACGCGTCGTCCCCCGTGCCGAGCACCGCCACCGCCAGCTCACGGCCCCGCACGAACCGCTCCAGAAGCACCCGGTCGTCGTAGGCGAGGGCCGCCATGAGGGCCGCCGGCACCTCCGCCGGCTCGTGCGCCACCGTGATCCCCAGGGCGGACCCCTGGCGGGCGGGCTTCACCACCACGGGAAGCCCCAGGCTCTCCTCGATGTCGGGCAGCGCCTCCGCCGCCCCCAGCTCCCGGAACGCCGCCTGGCTGAACGCGTACCCCGGCGGGGTCGGCACCCCCGCCGCGGCGAAATCCGCCTTCGCCACCACCTTGTCCATCGCGCGCTCCGACGCGATCACCCCCGACCCCGTGTAGGGGATCCGGAGGATCTCCAGGATCTCCTGGACGGTGCCGTCCTCCCCGCCGCGCCCGTGCATCGCCACGAACACCACGTCGGGCCGCTCCGCGCGCAGCATCCGCACGAGATGCTGGTCGGCGTCGATCGACAGGACCTCGTGCCCCAGGCGGCGCAGCGCCGCCTCGACGTTCGCGGCGGAGCGCAGACTCACCTCCCGCTCCAGGGACCGGCCGCCCTTCAGGACGGCGACGCGGCGGCGGCTCACGCGGGCCCCGGGTTCAGGGCGCGGTAGTCCTCGATCAGGTCGCCGATCACGTCGCCCAGGCGGCGGACGCCCTCCGCGATCGTCCCCTCCTCCACGTACGAGAAGTTGAGGCGCATCGAGTGGCGGCCGCGGCCGTCGCGGAACGCCGCCTCACCCGGCACGAACGCCACCTCCCGCGTGACCGCGCGGGCGAACAGGTCGGTGGTGTCGATGTACGACGGCAGCGTGGCCCACACGAACAGGCCGCCGCGCGGCCGGGTCCACGTCGCCTCGCCCGGGAACTCCCGGTCCAGCGCGTCGAGCATCGCGTCGCGGCGCGACCGGTAGATGCCGTTCAGGCGCGCCACGTGGTCGCGCCAGTCGTAGCGGCGCAGGTACTCGAGGATGAACCGCTGCGTGAGCGTCGACGAGCACAGGTCCGCGCCCTGCTTGCCGAGGTTCATCTTCCGCAGCACGGGGGCCGGCGCCACGACCCACCCCACCCGGATGCCGGGCGCCAGGATCTTCGAGAACGTGGAGCAGTAGATGACCCAGCCGTCCCCGTCGTCCAGCTGGTAGAGGGTCGGCAGGGGCTCGCCCTCGAACCGGATCTGGCCGTACGGGTTGTCCTCCACAACGATCAGCTCGCGCTCGTGGGCGAGGGCGACGAGGCGCTCCCGCCGCTCAAGCGACATCGTCACGCCCGCGGGGTTGTGGAAGTTCGGGATCGTGTAGAGGAGCTTCACCCGCCGGCCCTCCGCGGCGAGCCGGTCCAGGGTCTCCTCCAGGAGGTCGACGCGCAGGCCGTCGTCGTCCATCGGGACGTGCACCACGTCCGCCTCGTAGGTGGTGAGCGACGGCACCGCCCCCGGATACGTGGGGCCCTCGGCGAGCACCACGTCCCCCGGGTTCACGAACGTGCGGATCGACAGGTCGATCGCCTGCTGACCCCCGCTCGTCACCATGATGTCCTCGACGCGGGCGTGGGCCCCCTCCGACGCCATGATGTCGGCGATGCGCTCCCGCAGCTCCACCAGCCCCTCCGTGGGGCCGTACTGCAGGGCGGTCGCCACGAAGTCCCGCTCCACCGCCCCCATCACGTCCGCGAAGATCTCGGGGGGGAAGCTGTCGGTGTCGGGGAAGCCGCCGGCGAGGGAGATGATCTCCGGCCGCTCCGCCAGGGACATGAGGTCGCGCATCGCCGACGACACGATGCTGGACGCCCGGCTCGCGAAGCGGGCGTCGTAGCGTGCGGCGTCGCGCGGGGCGATCTGGGCGGGCCGTGACTCGATGGCGGTGAGGATGCGGTCGGACGCCGTGACGGGGTCGGGAACGAGGCTCATCAGTGTAGGCGGCTCAACGGGCCGGCGCGGGACCGGTGGTAGCATCGGCGCGAGTGAGGGCCGAGGAGGCAGTCCAGCACGGCGCCGCGGGCGCCGCCCGCGTCTTCAGGCTGCCGGACCCACGGCGCGCCACGCGCGCCGACTGGACGCAGCTTCTCAGATTCTGCGCCGTGGGGCTGTCCGGGTACGTCGTGAACCTCGCGGTCTTCTCGACACTGGTCACCGTCGGCGACGCCCACTACGCCACGGCGGCGGCCGTCGCGTTCTGCATCGCCTGGCTCAACAACTTCGTCCTCAACCGCTCCTGGACCTTCAAGCGGGGCCGCATCCTCACCGTGTGGGCGCAGGCCGCCCGGTACCTCCTGATCAGCCTGCTCGCGCTCGGCCTGAACCTCGCCGTGCTGCACCTGCTCGTGCAGGCCGGCACGCCCGAGGTCCCCGCCCAGGCCCTCGCGATCATCGCGGTGACGCCCGTGTCGTTCCTCCTCACCCGCCGGTGGGCGCTGCGCTGAGCCGCCCGCCGCGGCCGGGGGCGCGCCGCCGCTGACCGCCGGCCCGCCGGCCTCGGCTTTTCGCCCGCCGCGCTGCATGATGCGCGTGATGCGCGC
>JBFLWO010000021.1:0-12592 GCA_040757755.1 Actinomycetota bacterium | reverse complement strand
GCGACGTACGCCGCCACCCCGAACGCCGCCCACGCGGCGAGGTAGCCGGCGACGAGGCCGGCCACGCGAAGCGACGCCCCCGCCGCGGCGGTGCGGCGCACCCCGCGCAGGTACATCGTCGCCACCGGCGCCACCGCCGGCAGCATCATCGCCGCCATCATCGTCACCCACACGCCGAGGAACCCGGCGAACCCCAGGCCCATCGTGCCGGGGCCCGGATCCATGTCGGCGGTGCGCTGCACCGTCAGGGTCCACGCCAGCGCCGCCGCGAGCAGAAGCGCCACGCGGACGCCGACCCCGGGCAGGCGCGCGCCGCCCGGCTGGGCGCCTGCCCGGGTCGGCGGGAGCGACGGGGCCGAGGCCACGGTCGCGTGCCGGTTAGATCCGGCCCCGGACCTCGGTGGGTCCCTCGCTCGAGAACACGTAGTCGGCGGACTCCCCGTACATCGGCTCGAAGGTGATCCCGAAGCCGTTCGACCGCCCCGGCGACCGCCCCACCCTGAACTCGGGGGCGAAGCCGAACATCGCGTTCTTCACGGTCGTCGGCGCGCCGTCCGCGCCGCGCACCGGCTCGAAGCGGAACTCGCTCTTCCCGGCGACCGACCCGGTCGGCGTCTCCCCGTCCGTGAACGAGACGTCCGCCCGCTCCATCCCCAGGTAGGTGCCGAACATCGGCGCGAGCTCACCGAACGGGCCGCCCTCCTGGCCGGACAGGATCCGCTCGAGCGCCGCCGCCTGCGCGTCGCTCGCCCCGCCGTCCACCACCAGGCCCACCGTCCAGTTGCCCGACGTGAAGTTCGACGGGAACACGTTGTAGAAGGCGAAGTCGACCCCGGACAGGTCCAGGTCGTCCAGGTTGCCGTTCGCGACATGGAACACCGCGACGCCCTTGCACGTCCCGTCCGGTCCGGTGGGCGGCCCATCGACGGGACAAGGGCAGAGAAGCGAGCAGGAGCAACTCGCGACGTAGGTCCCCGACAGGCTCCAGGACATGGTCCCCTCCTCGAGGAAGGCTGCTGCCGACCCGCGGACCGGCCGTCCGGAGCGCGCCGGACGTCCCGTCGCGTCGTGGCGAGCATGCGCCCTGCGCGGCACCTCTGTCAAGGGGGCGGCGGGCGCCGCCGAGAAGCAGGGCGCGGGCATCCCCCCGCACCCACGCTTGTAACCTTCGCCACATGGCAGTCCTGGGGAGCACCGTCGACACCCGGTCGGACGAGTTCCGGCGCAACGCCGACGCGATGCGCGCGGCGGTGGACGACCTGCGCCGCACCGTCGCCCAGGCGGCCCGCGGCGGCGGCGCGGCCGCGCAGGAGCGCCACCGCGCACGCGGGAAGCTCCTGGTGCGGGAGCGGATCCGCCGCCTGCTCGACCCGGGGTCCCCGTTCCTGGAGCTGTCGCAGCTCGCCGCCTGGGGGATGTACGGAGGGGACGTCCCCGCCGCGGGCGTCGTCACCGGCATCGGCCGCGTCGCGGGACGCGAATGCGTCGTCGTCGCGAACGACGCGACGGTGAAGGGCGGCACCTACTACCCGATGACCGCGAAGAAGCACCTGCGCGCCCAGGAGATCGCGCAGGCGAACCGCCTGCCGTGCGTGTACCTCGTCGACTCCGGCGGCGCGTACCTGCCGATGCAGGACGAGGTGTTCCCGGACCGGGACCACTTCGGCCGGATCTTCTACAACCAGGCGGTGATGTCCGCCGCCGGGATCCCGCAGGTGGCGGTGGTGCTGGGCTCGTGCACGGCGGGCGGCGCGTACGTGCCGGCGATGGCGGACGAGAGCGTCATCGTGCGCGGCCAGGGGACGATCTTCCTCGGCGGCCCGCCGCTCGTGCGCGCCGCCACCGGGGAGGTCGTGACCGCGGAGGAGCTCGGTGGGGCGGAGGTGCACGCCCGCGCGTCCGGGGTCGTCGACCACTACGCCCTCGACGAGCCGCACGCCCTGGAGATCGCGCGGCGCGCGATCGCGGCGATCCCCTCCGCCCGCCGCATGGACCTCGCCGTGCACGAGCCGGTGCCGCCGCGGCACGACCCCGCCGACATCTACGGCGTGGTGCCGCCCGACACCCGCACCCCCTACGACGTGCGGGAGGTCATCGCGCGGATCGTCGACGGCAGCGAGCTCGACGAGTTCAAGCGGCTTTACGGGGAGACCCTCGTGTGCGGGTTCGCCCGCATCGGGGGGTACCCGGTGGGGATCGTCGCGAACAACGGCATCCTGTTCTCCGAGTCCGCGCTGAAAGGCGCGCACTTCGTGCAGCTGTGCGCGCAGCGCGGCACCCCCCTCGTCTTCCTCCAGAACATCGCGGGGTTCATGGTGGGGCGCCGCTACGAGGCCGGCGGCATCGCGAAGGACGGCGCGAAGATGGTCACCGCCGTGGCCTGCGCCCGGGTGCCGAAGCTCACCGTCGTGATCGGGGGCAGCTTCGGGGCCGGCAACTACGCGATGTGCGGGCGGGCCTACTCGCCGCGCTTCCTGTGGATGTGGCCGAACGCGCGGATCTCCGTGATGGGCGGGGAGCAGGCGGCGAGCGTCTTGGCGCAGGTGCGCCGCGACGGGATGGCCGCCCGCGGGGAGGAGTGGCCGGACGAGGAGGAGCGGGCGTTCCGCGACGAGATCCGCGACCGGTACGAGGAGCAGGGGCACCCCTACTACGCCACGGCCCGCCTGTGGGACGACGGGGTGATCGACCCGCTCGACACCCGCACCGTGCTGGCCCTGGGGCTCTCCGCGGCGTTGAACGCCCCGGTGGAGCGCACCGACTTCGGCGTCTTCCGGATGTGAGCGGGCACGGCGACAGCCTGGTGGTGCGGCGCGACGGCCCGGCCCTGCGCGTGACCCTGGACCGCGCGGAGCGCCACAACGCCGTCGACGACCGCCTCGTCGCCGACCTCACCTCGGCGCTGGAGGGCGCGGCCGGCGACCCCGCGGTGCGCTGCCTCGTCCTCGCCGCGAACGGGCGCAGCTTCTCGGCCGGCGCGGACCTCGCCTGGATGCGGCGCATGGGGGACGCCCCCCCGGAGGACGCCGCGGCGGACGCCCTCGCCCTCGCCCGCCTGTACCGCGTCCTCGACCGGCTGCCCGTCCCCACCGTCGCGCTCGTGCAGGGCGGCGCGCACGGCGGCGGCGTCGGCCTGGTCGCCGCCTGCGACGTCGCGATCGCGGTGGAGGACGCCGCGTTCAGCCTGCCGGAGGTGCGGCTGGGGCTCGTCCCGGCGGTGATCTCCCCGTACCTCGTCGCCGCGGTCGGGGCGCGCCAGGCGCGGCGCCTCACCCTGACCGGGGAGCGGATCACGGCGCGGGAGGCGGCCCGGCTCGGCCTGGTGCACCGCGTCGTCCCCGACGCCGACGCGCTGGAGCGGGAGGGCGCCGCCGTCGTCGCCGACCTCGCCCGGGGCGCCCCCGCCGCGCTCGCCGCCGCGAAGGACCTGTTCCGGGCGGTGGCGCCCGTGGACGACGCCCTCGTCGCCGACACGGCGCGGCGCCTGGCGGAGGCCCGCTCCTCCCCGGAGGGGCGGGAGGGCGTCCGGGCATTCCTCGAGCGGCGCACGCCCCCCTGGCAGGAGGGGTAGGAGTGCTCGCCCGGGTCCTCGTCGCGAACCGGGGGGAGATCGCGTGCCGCGTCATCGCGACCTGCCGCCGCCTCGGGGTCGCAACCGTCGCCGTCTACTCCGACGCCGACCGCGACGCGATGCACGTCCGCATGGCGGACGAGGCGTACCGCATCGGGCCCGCCCCCGCGGGGCAGAGCTACCTGGACGTCGCGGCGATCGTCGCGGCGGCACGGCGCAGCGGCGCCGACGCCGTCCACCCCGGCTACGGCTTCCTCGCCGAGAGCGCCGACGCGGCGGAGGCGATCGGCCGCGCCGGCCTGGTGTTCGTGGGGCCGCCGCCGTCCGCGATCCGCGCCATGGGGTCGAAGCGGGAGGCCCGCGCGCTCATGGCGCGCGCCGGGGTGCCGCTCCTTCCCGGCCACGACGGCGACGACGGCGACCCCGAGTCGGTGCGCCGCGCCGCCCTGGCCGTCGGGTTCCCCGTGCTCCTCAAGGCGTCCGCCGGCGGCGGGGGGCGGGGGATGCGGGTCGTGGAGTCGGAGGGGGAGCTCGCCGACGCCATCGCCGGGGCGCGCCGCGAGGCGGAGTCCGCGTTCGGCGACGGACGGCTCATCGTGGAGCGCTACCTGCCGCGGGCCCGCCACGTGGAGGTGCAGGTGCTGGCGGACCGGCACGGCAACGCCATCCACCTGGGGGAGCGGGACTGCTCGGTGCAGCGCCGCCACCAGAAGGTGATCGAGGAGGCCCCCGCCCCCGACGTGCCCGACGCGGTGCGGGCCGGGTTGTGCGACGCCGCGCTCGACGCGGCCCGCGCCGTGGGCTACGAGGGGGCGGGGACCGTCGAGTTCCTGCTCGCCGGGGACGGCACGTTCGCGTTCATCGAGATGAACACCCGCATCCAGGTGGAGCACCCCGTGACGGAGATGGTCACCGGCGTCGACCTGGTGGAGTGGCAGCTGCGGGTCGCGGCGGGGGAGCCGCTCGCGATCCGTCAGGAGGACGTCGTCCCCCGCGGCCACGCGATCGAGGCGCGCCTCTACGCGGAGGACCCCGAGCGGGACCTGCTTCCCGCCTCCGGGCGGATCGCGCATCTGCGGCTTCCCGCGGCGTCCGCGCACGTGCGGGTCGACGCGGGGGCGGCGGCGGGGGAGACGGTGGGGGTGCACTACGACGCGCTCCTCGCGAAGGTCGTCGCGTTTGATCGCGACCGCGACGCCGCCCTGCGCCGCCTGCGCGCCGCCCTGGCGGGGTGCGAGGTGGCGGGCGTCGCCACGAACCTGCCGTTCCTGCGGGCGGTGGCGGCGCACCCGGCGCTCGCCGCGGGCCCGGTCGACACGACCTTCGTGGAGCGCCACCGGGCGGAGCTCCTCCCGGCCCGCGCCGCCGCCCCGCCGGATGCGGTGGCCGTCGCGGCGCTCGCCGTGGTGATGGGGCGGGAGCGCGCGGCGGCGGAGCGGGCCCGCGTGTCTCCCGACCCGCACTCGCCGTGGCACACGACCGGCGGGTGGCGCCTGAGCTCCGACGCCGCACCGCAGGAGGTGCGCCTGCACGACGGCGTGTCGGAGGTGGCGGTGGAGGTGGGCGGCGCGACCGGCCGCTACCTGCTGCACACCGCGTCCGGGCCGGTGGAGGCGCGCGCGGCGGTGGACGGCGACACGGGCCTCGCCGTCGAGATCGGCGGGCAGCGGCGCCGCGCGACGGTGCTCACCGCGGACGACGAGGTCACGGTGGTGCTGGACGGGCGCACCCACCGCTTCGCCCTGGCGGGGTCCGCGGCACCCGACTCCGGCCGGGAGGCCGCCGCCGGGGGCCTCACCGCGCCGATGCCGGCGCAGGTCACCTCCGTGCTCGTCGCGGAGGGCGACGACGTCGCCGCCGGCGACGCGCTCATGACGCTGGAGGCGATGAAGATCGAGGTGACGGTGCGCGCCCCCGCGCCCGGCCGCGTCGCCCGCGTCCACTACCCGGCCGGCGCGCAGGTGGAGGAGGGGGCGGTGCTCGTCACCCTGGACGGCGGGGAGCCGGCGTGACGCTGCCCGCCCGGGTGCGGATCGTGGAGGTGGGGCCGCGGGACGGGCTGCAGAACGAGCCCGTGACGCTCCCCGTCGCCACCCGGGTGGAGCTCGTGGAGCGGCTCGCCGCCGCCGGCCTCGCCGAGGTCGAGGTGGGAAGCATGGTCTCGCCCGCGGCGGTGCCGCAGATGGTGGGAAGCGACGAGGTGCTCGCCGCGGTGCGGCGCCGGCCGGGGGTGCGCTACCCGGTGCTCGTGCCGAACATGCGGGGCCTCGACGCCGCGGTGGCGGCGGGTGCCGACACCGTCGCCGTGTTCGCCGCCGCGACCGACGCGTTCTCCCGCGCGAACGTGAACCGCAGCGTGGAGGAGAGCCTCGCCGGCTACGCGCAGGTGGTGGCGCAGGCGCGGGCCCGGGGCGTGCGGGTGCGCGGCTACGTGTCGTGCGCCCTCGGCTGCCCCTACGAGGGGGACGTCCCGGTGGAGCGGGTCGTGGACGTCGCGGCGCGCCTGCACGCGATGGGCTGCGCGGAGGTGTCGCTGGGCGACACGATCGGGGTCGGCACGCCGCTCGCGGCGCGCCGCCTGGTGCAGGCCGTCGCCCGGCGCGTGCCGCTCGACGCCGTCGCCGTGCACTTCCACGACACCTACGGGCAGGCCCTCGCCAACGTCTTCGCCTGCCTCGAGGCGGGCGTGACGGTGGTGGACGCGTCGGTCGGGGGCCTCGGCGGGTGCCCGTTCGCGCCGGGGGCGGCGGGGAACGTCGCGACCGAGGACGTCCTCTACATGCTCGACGGGCTCGGCATCGCGACCGGCGTGGACATGGACGCCCTCCTGGACGCCGGGCGGTTCGCCTGCGCCGCGCTGGGGCGGGCGTGCACGTCGCGGGTCGCGGCGGCACGCGGCGGCCCCCCGGCCGGGCGCGTCCCCGCCGTGGAGGTGGTGGAGGGGAACATCGCGGCGCTCGCCGTCGACGCGGTGGCGAACGCGGCGAACGACCACCTGTGGATGGGGGCGGGCGTGGCGGGGGCGCTGCGGCGCGCCGGCGGCGACGAAATCGAGTCGGAGGCGGTGGGGAAGGGGCCGATCCCCCTCGGCACCGCGATCGCCACCGGCGCCGGGCGCCTCCCCGCGCGGTACGTGATCCACGGGGCCGTGATGGGGCAGGACCTCCGCACGTCCGCGGACCTCATCCGCCGCACCACCATCGCGTGCCTGCGCCTGGCGGACGAGCTCGGCTGCCGGTCGGTGGCGCTGCCCGCCTTCGGCACCGGGGTGGGGGGGTTCCCGCTCGACGAGTGTGCGGAGCTGATGGTGCAGGCGGTGCGCTCCACCCCCGTCACGCGGGTGGAGCGAGTCGTGTTCGCGGTGTTCGGCGCGGACGCCCGGGAGGCGTTCGCGCGCGCCGTCGCCGGTTGAACGACACCCCGCTCGGGTCGAGCTGTCGAGGCCCCTGCGCCTGAGGCGGTCAGGTGTTCACAGGGCGCGCGTTGCGATGCAGCGATGCGCTCCCGTCACCATCGGACGACGGGAACCGTGCAAGGACGGACCGCGGCGCACGACGACTCGAAAGTCGCTGACCACCGCCACGCCCGGAATCAGGCTGCGGACTTTCGAGTCGAGGCCGTTAGCGGGCGGGGCCCCGGCCGGCGGGGCGGCGCCGGCGGCGCGGGCGGCACTTCGCGGGGGCGGGAAGGGTGCCGCACCGCAGCAGTCCGCCGCGCAGCCCGAGGCTCCACACGAACGCCGCCTGTCCCTTCGGTCCACCCATGCGCCGCCGTCCTCCGTCGTGTCGCGCCCGCGAACGTCCCCGCCAAGCGTGTCGGATCCGCCGCGGCGTGCTGAAGCGCCGCGGCACGCGGTCCGCGCGCCGTGCGGCATGTTGCAGCATCCGGCACCCCCGCCGCCCGGGCGGGACGGGCGGACCGCCGGTCGCGGCCCGCCCCCCGAGGGGATGCCTACCGCTCCACCGGCACGCCGACGAGGCTCCCGTACTCCGTCCAGGACCCGTCGTAGTTGCGCACCGTGGGGTAGCCGAGGATCTCGTGCAGCACGAACCACGTGTGGCTCGAGCGCTCCCCGATGCGGCAGTACGCGATGACGTCCTTGTCGGGTGTCACGCCGACGCCCCCGTAGATCGCGGTCAGCTCGTCGTCGCTCTTGAAGGACCCGTCCTCCCGCGCCGCGGTGGCCCACGGCACGTTCGCGGCCCCCGGGATGTGACCCGGCACCTGGGCCTGCTCCTGCGGCAGGTGCGGCGGGGCGAGCAGGTCGCCGGCGAACTCGGCGGGGCTGCGCACGTCCACCATCGCGCCGCCGTTGCGGCCGATGTGGTCGAGCACCTCCTTCCGGAAGGCGCGCAGGTCGTCGCGCTGCGGCGCCAGCGGCCCCGGGTCGGCGGCCGCGACAGCCGGCACCTCGGTGACGAGCTCCCGCCCCTCGAGCTCCCACTTCTTGCGGCCGCCGTCCATCAGCTTCACGCGGTCGAAGCCCCGGTACCGGAGCACCCAGTAGGCGTAGGTGGCGAACCAGTTGTTGTTGCCGCCGTAGAGGATGACGGTGGTGTCCGGGCCCACCCCGGCGCGGGCGAGGAGCGCCGCGAGGCCCTCCTGGTCGACGAACTCCCGCCGGAGCGGCTCGTGCAGGTCGTTCTTCCAATGCCAGGCGATCGCATTGCGGATGTGGCCCTGCGTGTAGGCCTCGGTGTCCTCGTCGACCTCGACCAGCCGGAAGGCCGGGTTGTCGAGGTTCGCGGCGGCCCAGTCGGTGTCGACGAGCACCTCGTCGCGACGGCTCATTGACCTCTCCTTCTCGCGCGCTGCGGGGTCCAGGCGCGTTCTAGCAGAAAAAAACCACCGGTAATCAGGTGAATCGCCTGCCCCGAGGGTCGTGCGGGGCGCCGCCGCGGACGTTCGTCCGCCCGGCCGGATCGCCCACCGCTGCTACGATCCCGGCGGCCATGAGATCGCGCGTCCGATTCATCATCGCCATCTGCATGGCGGTCGGCCTGGCCGGTGTCCTCGGCGTCATGAGCCTGAAGGGCAACCAGCAGACCTACGCCAGCCCGGGCGCGCTCGTCGCCGGCAAGACGTACCGGCTGAACGCCACCGTCGCCCCCGGCGCCCCCGCCGACGCCGCGGCCCGCGCCCAGACCGCCGAGGGCCTGCGCTTCACGGTGCGCGACAAGGCGAACCCCGGCACCACCATCGACGTCGTCTACCGCGGCTCCGTGCCCGACACCTTCAAGGTGGGGCGCGACATCGTCGTGGTCGGCAAGCTCGAGGACGGCGTCTTCCAGGCCCAGCGGAACTCGATGATCGCCCAGTGCCCGTCGAAGTTCCAGGCGAAGGCCGACGAAGCCGCCCACTCCGGCTCCCGCTGACATGAGCCTGCTCGGCCGGGCGACGCTGCTCCTGGCGCTCGCCGCGGCCGTGTACGCGGTCGTGGCGGCCCTCACGTCGCGCACCCGCGGCCGCCGCGGCTGGCAGGAGAGCGCCGAGCGCGCGGTCTACGGGTTCTGCGCCCTCATGACCATCGCGATCGTGACGATGTGGGCCGCGCTCCTCACCGACCAGTGGGACCTGCGCTACGTCACCGGGTACTCCAGCTCCACGCTCGGCGCCCGCTGGAAGCTGAGCGCCCTGTGGGCCAGCCAGCCCGGCTCGCTTCTTCTGTGGGCGTGGCTCCTGTCGGTGTTCGCCACCGTCGCCGTCCTGCTCAACCGGCGCCGCCACCGCGAGCTCATGCCCGTGGCGGTCGCCGTGCTCATGGGGATCGGGGCGTTCTTCGCGTTCATGCTCGCGTTCGTCACGAGCCCGTTCGAGACGCTCGCCGTCGTCCCCGCCAACGGCAGCGACCTCAACCCGCTGCTGCAGAACGAGTACATGGTGGCGCACCCGCCGATGCTCTACCTGGGCTACGTCGCGCTCGCCGTGCCGTTCAGCTTCGCGGTCTCCGCCCTCGTCACCAGGCGGCTCGACGCGACGTGGATCGCCGCGGTGCGGCGCTGGACGATCTTCGCGTGGCTCTTCCTCGGCATCGGGATCCTGCTCGGCGCCCGCTGGGCGTACGAGGAGCTCGGGTGGGGCGGCTACTGGGCCTGGGACCCCGTCGAGAACGCCGCATTCATGCCGTGGCTCCTCGCCACCGCGTTCCTGCACTCCGTGATGGTCCAGGAGCGCCGCGGGATGCTCAGGGTGTGGAACATGGTGCTGGTCGTGCTCACGTTCGTGTTCGCCGTGTTCGGCACGTTCCTGACGCGCTCCGGCATCGTCGCCTCCGTCCACGCGTTCGGGGAGTCCACCCTCGGGCCGTTCTTCCTGGCGTTCATCGTCATCGCGCTCGTCGGGCCGCTCGCCCTGATCGTGAGCCGCCTGCCGCTCCTGCGCAGCCGCCACAGCCTGGAGAGCTTCGCCAGCCGCGAGGCCGTGTTCCTGTTCAACAACCTGCTGCTCATCGGCCTCACCTTCGCCACGCTGTGGGGCACCCTCTACCCGGTGCTCACCGAGGCCGTCACGGGGGACCGCATCACCGTCGGCCAGGGCTTCTACAACACGATCGCCCTGCCGATCGGGGTGGCGCTGCTGGCCCTCACGGGCGTCGGCCCGCTCATCCCGTGGCGCAAGGCGTCCCTCGCCCAGCTCAAGCGGCGCTTCACCTGGCCGCTCGCCGCGGCCGCCGCCGCAGCTCCGCTCCTCCTTCTCACCGACGCGTGGGACCGGTGGGTGGTGGGCGCGATCGCGTGCATCGCGGTGTTCGTCCTCGTCAGCATCGCCGGGGAGTTCTGGCGCGGCATGAAGGTGCGCCACGCCCTCGGCGGCGTGTCGTGGCCCGGCGCGCTCGGCCAGCTCGTGGCCCGCAACCGCCGCCGCTACGGGGGCTACATCGTCCACGTCGGCGTCGTCGTCCTGTTCATCGGCCTCGCCGGCTCCCGCGCCTTCGTCACCGAGGGCAGCCTCGTGCTGAGCCCCGGGGAGCGGGGGACCGTCGGCGAGCGCACGTTCGTGCTGGAGGACACGTCGCGCGCCGTCGACCCGCACAAGATGAGCACCGCGGTGCGCCTCGGCGTCTACAAGGACGGCGAGCGGGAGGCGACCCTCGCCCCGGGCCGCAACCTGTACCTCGCGTCGCAGCAGCCCTCGACGGAGGTCGCGATCGACTCCTCGCCCACGCGCGACGTCTACGCCGTGCTGGTGAAGCTCGACGAGCGCGGGCAGGCGGTGCTGTCGATCTTCGTCAACCCGCTCGTCATGTGGCTGTGGATCTCCGGCCTCATCATCGTCGGCGGCGGCGTCGTCGCCGCATGGCCGGCGCGACGCACCGCACGGGCCCCGGCGGAGGCGCCCGAGGGCGCCGAGCGCCGCGCCACCGCCTGAGCATCCGCGGGAGGGGCCCTGGTCACCGCCGTCCTCGTCGTCCTCGTGAGCGTCGCCGTCGTCGCGCTCGTCGCATGGCCGCTCCTGCGGCGCGAGGAGGCCCTGCCCGCGCCCGCCCCGGCCGCGGACGAAAGGCGGCAGGTGCAGGAGGAGCTCGACCGCACCCTCGCCGCGATCAACGAGATGGAGTTCGACCGGCGCGCCGGCAACCTCAGCGAGGAGGACCACGCGCGGCTGGACGCCGAGGAGCGCGCCCGCGCCGTCGAGCTGATCCGCCGCCGGGACGAGCTCGGGGAGGGATGAGCGCCGCGGCGCGGGCGGCGGCGGTCGTGGCGATCCTCCTCGGGCTCCTCGCCGTGGGGGGGTGCACCGCCCGCCTCACCGTCGACGCCGAGATCGACCGGGAGGGCGTCGGGCGCGTCGACGTGACCCTGGCGCTCGACGAGGAGGCGCAGCAGGCCCTGGGGTTCACCCCGGGCCGCGACCCGGTCGCGGTCGCCCGGCAGATCGCCCCGTGGCTCGACGAGCCGGGGTGGGCGGCGCCCGGCGAGGTCGGCGGCCCCGTCGCCGTGCAGCGCGAGGAGAGCGGGATGCTCGTGCTGAGCACCCGGCACGCGGTGGGGTCGGTCGCCGAGCTGCAGGCGCTCCTCTCGGCCCGTCGCAGCCTGGAGCGCCTTCCCCGGCACGACGAGGTCACCGACCTTCCGCGGGGCGCGCCGCTCGTGAACGCGTTGACCGTGAAGCTCGGCGAGCGCACCGGGGACTTCCCGGGCTTCGACCTGTTCGCCCGCGGCGGGGTGGGGGAGCTCCTGCAGGCCACGTGCAGCGGCGACCGGCTGCTGCGGGACGGCGGGCTCGACGCGCTCCTGCGGCGCAGCGTGGAGCTGCGCTACCGGTTCACCCTCCCCGGCGGGCCGGGCGAGACGAACGCGGACGAGATCCGCGGCGGGCGCACCGCCGAGTGGGACCCCCTCTACGGGGACTGCCCGGCGATCAGCGCGCGGTCCGGGGGCGGCAGCTCCAGCACGCTCATCAACGGGGTGATCCTGGGCGTCGCGTCCGCGCTGATCCTGCTCGTGCTGGGGCTGCGCGGCCTGCGCGGCCGGCGGGAGCGCCGCGCCGCCTGACCCGGGCGCCGGCGGCTGCGCCGGCCCGGCCGCGACCGTCCCCGCGGCCCGCTGTTCACCCAGGAATCCCGCAAATTGCGGAGATCCTGTCACATGCGTGACATTTTTCGACACCGTCCGCCCGGCCCCCTGCACGCCCCCCGCGAGGAGGTGGGCGGTTCACGGCGAAACCCCTCGGAGAGCGGGGGAAAAGGTGGACGCCGCGGGCGCCGCCGACCGCCGGCCGGGCGGCCTCCGCCCTCAACTTCGGCCTCGCGAGCGGCGATAGGGCCCCTTGTGGAACCCGCAACCCACCCCTAGATTGCCCACCGTTCTTGGCCCGCATTCCGAGGGGCATCGATCCGGACCCCGACGTACCGGATCCGATGACCTACAGCTCCGGACGACCACCCCGTCATCACCGGAGCGGAAAGGAGCGAGGATTCCGAACGTCCGACCGCGCGCGTCGAGCGCCTCCGGCCGGCCCCTCCGACGCACGGTCGGATGGGTGGTCATCCTGGCGACCCTGATCGCCGCCCCGATCGCC
>JBFLWO010000020.1:0-12655 GCA_040757755.1 Actinomycetota bacterium | reverse complement strand
CTGCCCGTGGTCGGGCGCGGGGTGGGGGGAGATTGGCCGCGTGGGATACGTTGTGAGAATCGGATCCCGCAGAATCACGAACCGGGTCCCGCGGAGTGCCCGTCCGGGGAGGTGAGGTGGTGACCAGCGGTGACGCCCGCCGGCAGGGGGAGCGGCCTGCGTCCGCGGGGACGGCGACGTCCGCGCCGCACGCCGGCGCCCGTCGACGGGGCCGCCTCCGGCGGTGGCGGGAGGCGAGGGGCTGAGCGTGGCGGACGGCGAGATGGCGGCCGGCCCGGACCTGTCCCTGCTGCTGCGCCTCACCGGCACCGCGGTGCTGGTGTGCGACGGGGACATGCGGGTCGCGTTCGCGACGCCGCACGCGGAGCGGCTCCTGGGGCGGCCGCCCGTCGGGCTGGAGGTCACGAGCCTCGTCGCGGACGAGGACCGCGGCGTGTTCACCGCGTACCTGCGCCGGCTGCCGGTGCTCGACCGGGACTCGTCGGCGTTCTGCGAGGTGCGGCTGGACGCGCCGGGGCGGACGGTGGTGGAGGTGGTCGGGGCGAACCACATCGGGGACCCCGCGGTCGCCGGCATCGTGCTGGTGCTGCACGACGTCACCCACCACCTGGAGCGCATCGCGGAGGCGCAGCGGCGGGCGACGACGGACCCGTTGACGGGGCTGGCGAAGGGGCTCGTGGTGAACGACCGGTTGCGGCAGGCGCGCCGCACCCGCTCCACGGGGTCCCTCGCGATCGTCGACCTCGACCGGTTCGAGGTGGTGAACGCCACGTTCGGCCACGTCGCGGGCGACGCGGTGCTGTGGCAGGTGGCGCGCCGCATCGAGGCGGCGTTGCCGGCGGAGCTGGCGGCCACCTGCGCCCGCACCGGGGGGGACGAGTTCGCGATCCTCCTGCCGGCGACGCCGCCGACGGACGCCGTCGCGGTCCTGGAGGGCATGCTCGAGGCGGTGGCCGCCCCGCACCACGGGGGGATCGTGGTGCGGGCGTCGGCGGGCATCGCCCCGGTCGGGCCGGACGACGCGGAGTCGTTCCGCGCCGCCGACGCCGCCCTGTACGTGGCGAAGGCGGGCGGCGGCGGGCGGGTCGTGGTGTACGACCCGGGGCTGCCGGACCACCCCACGCGGGCGGCGGCGCAGATCGCCGTGCTGACGCAGGAGAAGGAGGAGCTGGCCCGGCAGGCGTTCACGGACCCGTTGACGGGGATCCCGAACCGCCGTCGCTTCGACGAGGAGATCCGGGCGCTGGACGCCCGGTCCCGGCGCGACGGGCGCCCCTACTCGCTGGTGTTCCTCGACCTCGACCGGTTCGGGGTGGTGAACAAGATGCTGGGGCAGGAGGCGGGTGACGCGACCTTGCGGAGGGTGACGCAGGTCCTGGGGGTGGCGTTGCGCGCCGGCGACTCCATCTACCGGATCGGCGGGGAGGAGCTCGTCGTGATCCTCCCCGACACGCCGCTCGCGGACGGGGTCCGGGCGGCGGAGCGGATGCGGGGCGCCCTCGCCGACTCGTGCCTGCCGCACCCCACCGACGGGCGGGTCACGGCGAGCTACGGGGTCGCCACGTTCGACGGGTCCGTGCACGCGGATCACGTCGCCGTGCTGCGCGCCGCGAACGCCGCGATGCGGCGGGCGAAGGCGTCCGGCCGGGACCAGATCGTCGCGGAGGGCGGGGGCGCGCCCGGGGCTTCGTGACGGCCGCAGAGGGCCGGGGTGCGACACCCGTGGCTCCGCTCACGGCGTGGAGGGACCCCGCGACGCTCGCGACTCGTCGCGCCGGCCGAGGACTCTCCTCGTGCAGGCGGGGGCGGTGACCGGCCCCCCGCCGGACCTGCCCGGCGCCGCCCGCGATGAGGTCATGGCAACGCGAAAATCATCGCCGCTGCGGCGTTCGGACCGGCATGCGCGGCCGCTGACCGGCGTCGACCCGAAGACCGGCCGGGTCACCAGCCGCAGCGGCGGCAGGCCCGTCACGGCGCCGCGCAGCTACTGCAGTCGGGGCACCTCACCTGCGGCTTCGCCGTCACGGCCCACAAGTCGTAGGGCGCTACCGTCGATCGGGCGTTCGTCCTCATCTGTGACGGAATGACCGGCGAATGGGCGCGTGCGCGGCCCTCTCACGCGCCCGCGACACGACACGCATCCACGCGGTGACGCCGGCCCTACGTCTGGGCGGGGCCGTCGCGTCGAGCACGAGTGGGGCGGCCGCTGCCCGCGAGCACCGTCAGCTCCTCGAGGGCCGCGGCCGTCTCCCCGAGGTTCGTCGCTCCGACGGGCGCCCCCGAAGCGGCGAGCAGGTCATGGGCCTGCCAAACGTCGAGATCCAAGGCGGTGGCGAACCCACGCAGCGTCATCCGCCCGGCACGGACGGCGTCGACCGCTTCCCTGGTCTGCTGCTCGCGAAGCGCGAACGCGACGAGCTGGCGGATGGCGGTCGACCGGTCTTCGCGTCGGTCCCGTGCGTAGGCGTCGACCTCCCTCAGCAGCTCCTCGTCCATCACGGTGTTCACACGGACGTTGCTCATCCCAACTCCTTCAGATAGCTCAGGGCGTTCGCTTCGTGCAGTCGACCGGCCTCGCGCAGAGCCGTGATGGCGCCCTGGCCGCGCGAGCGCGAGATCCGACCGCATCGGACAAGCAGGAGGACCAGGTCCGGCGTGCGAAGCCAGCGCACTCCGAGGCTTCGGGCTCTGCGGCCGAGGACGATGTCGTCGCACACGAGCCCGTCCGAACCCCGCGCGACCTCGAGCACACCGGCGTCACCATCTGACGCGCTGGCTCTCCGTTCGAGGTGACTGAGGCGCTCCTCGACGACACGGGCATCGTCGTCGCCGGCGGCACGCCCCACCTCCACCGTCTCCTGCCAGGCCACATCCGGGATCACGACCCCAAGCGGTGACTCCAGCAGAAGGTCCACGTTGCCTGATCGCGCCAGGGAGATGAGGGTTGACGAATCCACGACGATCACGTTTGCATACTATCGCACACTGAATGTGCGATGTTGCCTGTCGCCGCGAGCTGTTGCGAGGGACCGCCGCCCGTGAAGCATCCCCGACTGTCGGGGAGCAGAGCGAGGCGGAGCCGCTCGACGCCACTGTCCTCCTCCCCCAGCTGGGCGTCAACCTCGCCGGCGTGCTCCCAGGACGGCTCCACCCGGGCGCAAGGCGCCTCGCGGGTCCCCCGCGCCATCTCGTCCGGTCCGGCCGGAATTGGACACTCACGACCCGAATCGTCGCCGGATCGTGTTCCCCAGGTATTCCCCCGGGGAACCACGAACGCCGAAATCCGAGAGCGGGAGACGGGGCTCGAACCCGCGACCCTCAGCTTGGAAGGCTGATGCTCTAGCCAACTGAGCTACTCCCGCGCGGTGCGGGAAGCCTAGCAGCGGGGCGCTCCCCGCCCGGCGGGTCAGCCGTGGCGCAGGGCGAGGCCCTCCTCGTGGAGGCGGCGGGCCCGGCGCATGTTCTCCTCGTCGGGCCCCTCCCCGTCGAGGCCGGGCACCTCGAGGATGACCGGGAGCCCCTGCACCGCGGGGTGGCCGAGGATGCGGCGCAGGCCGTCCTCGCCGATCCCCCCGTCACCGAGGTTCGCGTGGCGATCCCGGTTCGAGCCGAAGTCGGTGAGGGAGTCGTTGAGGTGCAGGCAGCGCAGCTTGTCGATGCCGACGACCCGGTCGAACTCGTCGAGGACCCGGTCGAAGCCGCCGTCCTCGTGCACCGGGTACCCGGAGGCGAACAGGTGCTGCGTGTCGAGGCAGAACGCGAGCCGCTCGGGGCGCCCCACCGCGTCGGCGACGGCGCGCAGCTGCTCGAAGGTGCGGCCGATCGTGTCGCCCGCCCCCGCCGTGTTCTCCAGGAACACGCAGCAGTCGCCGGGGCAGGCGTCGAACGCCTCGGCGATGCCCGCGCCGATCCGGCCGATCGCGCCGTCCACCGTGTCGCCCTTCGAGGAGCCGACGTGCACGACGACCCCGGCGAGCCCGAGGGCGTCGCCGATCTCCAGGTGCTGCCGCAGGCTCTCGATCGACATGCGGTAGAAGTTCCGCATCACCTGCTTGCCGGGCGGGCCGCTGGGCTGCTCCCGGTCCGGCGCCCCCAGGTTGATCATGTAGAGCCCGTGGCTCACGAGGGGCCCCATGCCGCGTTCCTCGGCGCCGGCGCGGAACGCCGCGACCTCCTCCGGCTTGTGCCGGATCGGCGTCCACGTGCGGGGGTTGTGGGTGAAGACCTGGAGGCTCTCGCACCCGATCGCGACGCCCCTCCCGATGGCGTTGCTGATGCCGCCGGACGAGGAGACGTGGGCGCCGAGTCGCACCTCGGTATCCTACCGGCGTGCCGCCGAACCGCATCGACGTGACCGAGCCCGTGCGTGTGCGGTTCGCCCCCAGTCCCACCGGCAGCCTGCACGTGGGCGGGGCGCGCACCGCGCTGTTCAACTGGCTGCTCGCCCGCCACACCGGCGGGGTGTTCGTGCTGCGCCTGGAGGACACGGACCGGGAGCGGTCCACGCCCGAGAGCGAGGCGGAGATCCTGCGCGCCATGTCGTGGCTGGGGCTCGACTGGGACGAGGGGCCGTTCCGCCAGAGCGAGCGCGACGACGTGTACCGCGCCGCGGTGGACCGCCTGCGCGCGTCGGGCGCCGTGTACCCCGCGTGGGAGACCGACGAGGAGCTGGAGGCGCAGCGCGCCGCCGCCCGCGCCGACAAGCGCGCCCCCGTGGTGCGCGGCCGGCGCGACTGGAGCGCCGAGGACGTCGCGCGGTTCGAGGCGGAGGGCCGGCGCCCCGTGTGGCGGTTCGCGGTGGACGTGCCGGGCGAGACGGTCATCGACGACCTGATCCGCGGCCCGGTGCGGTTCGACCACGCCAACGTCGAGGACTTCGTGGTGGCACGCTCCGACGGCACCCCCACCTACAACCTGGCGGCCGCCGTCGACGACGTGGAGATGGGGATCTCGCACGTGGTGCGCGGCGAGGACCACATCTCGAACACGCCGAAGCAGATGATGGTGATGCGGGCGCTCGGTGCGGAGCCCCCCGTGTACGCGCACATCCCGCTGATCCTGGGGTCCGACAAGAAGCGCCTGTCGAAGCGGCACGGGGCGGCGTCGGTGGAGGACCTGGAGGCGGACGGCGTCCTCGCCCAGCCCGCCCGCAACGCGCTCGCGCTCCTCGGGTGGAGCTACGACGACAAGACCACGACGTTCACGCGCGACGAGCTGATCGAGAGGTTCTCGATCGCCCGGGTGTCGAAGAGCCCCGCCGTGTTCGACATGAAGAAGCTCGAGGTGATGAACGGCCGGTACATGCGGTCCCTGCCGAAGGACGTGTTCGAGGAGGAGCTCATCGCGTACCTCCGCAAGACCGGCTACCTGGCGCAGCACGGGCCGCACGCCGAGGCCGTGGCGCGGCGCAGCGCGCCGCTGGTGCAGCGGAAGCTGTCGAAGCTCAGCGAGTTCGACGTGCTGGCGGGGTGGATGTTCCGGGACCTGGACTTCGAGCCGGAGGCGTGGGAGCTCCTCGCCGCCGACGTGAAGCACTCGATCCAGGCGGTGGGCGGCGGCCTCGGCCGCATCGACGCCCTGGAGCCGTTCGACCTCGACGGCGTGAAGGACGCCCTCCAGGACCAGCTCCACATCCTGGGGGAGAACGCCCGCGAGTTCCTGGAGCCGATCCGCATCTCCGTGACCGGGCAGCGGGTGTCGACCGGCGTGTACGAGAGCATCGCGGTGCTGGGCCGCGAGGAGGCGACGCGCCGCATGCGCCTCACCCTGGCGCGCCTGTCCGAGCTGTGGGCGGCGGCGTGAGCTGGGACCGGCTGTGGCGCCCCCTCGTGCTGACGGGCGCCGTGTACTTCGCGATCTTCGCCGTCGTCGCCGTGACGTTCCGTCAGGTGGGGGTGTCGGACCAGACCCTGTCCATCGTGGGCGGCGTGATGGCGTACGCGTTCCTCGTGTCCGCCGTGGTCCTCGGCGTGCGGGTGTGGCGTCAGGGCCGCCGCGAAGAGTCGGGGGACGACGCCGGTCCGGGGCGGCGCCCCGCCCGGTAGCGGGGCGGGACGGTTCGGGCGGGCCGTGTCGCAGCTGAGCCTCGGGATCCCGATCGAGGATCCGGACTTCGCGATACGGCTTGTGGCCCTCGACGCGGTCGCCGACACCGTCCGGCGGTACGGCGGCGAAGGCGTTCCCGCCGCCGCGATCCGCAGCTTCGCGTTCGACGGCCGGCTGGTCCCGCTCCGCGCGCAGCAGGGCATCTTCCGGCCCAAGGAGATGCGCGGCGCGGCGCTGTCGATCTCCACGGTCGTGCCGAAGTCGGGGCCGCCGCGCTACGACGACGCGATCGCCGCCGACGCCGGCGCGTTCGTCTACCGCTACCGGGACAACGGGCCGTCCAGCCACGACAACCGCATCCTGCGGGCGGCGTACGAGATGCAGACCCCCATCATCTACTTCTACGGCGTCGACGTCGGCGTCTATATGCCGATCGCCCCGTGCTTCGTCACGCACGACGACCCGGTCGGGCAGTGCGTGCTGGTCGAGCCGTCCCCCGTCGCCGTGGGACTCCCGGCGGACGACGCCCTCCATCCGGATGAGGTCGAGCGCAGGTACGCGACGCGGGTGGTGCGGACGCGCCTCCACCAGCGCCGTTTCCGCGAGATCGTGCTGAGGGCGTACGCGCGGCGCTGCACCATCTGCCGCCTGCGCGAGCCGCAGCTTCTGCAGGCGGCGCACATCGTCCCGGACCGGGACCGCAGGGGGGAGGCGAGCGTGCCGAACGGCCTGTCGCTGTGCGCGATCCACCACGGGGCGTTCGACCACAACCTGCTCACGATCACGCCGGACTACGAGGTGCGCCTCAGCCGTCGCCTGCTCGATGACGAGGACGGTCCGATGCTGGAGCAGGGCCTGAAGGCGTTCCACCGGCGCCCGATCCATCTTCCGCGCAGGATGGAGGACCGGCCGTCGCGGGACGCGCTGGAGGAGCGGCTCGCGGAGTTCGTGCGCGCCGCGTGACGCGCGTCAGCCGCGGGCGTGGCGGGCGGCGATGCGGCGGGCGAGGTCCGGGGGGATGACGCTGTCGGGGTCGCGGAGGGTGCCGAGGCGGGCGCGGGTGCCGACGAGGGCGGCGTACAGCGGCGGGCAGGTGGGGCAGTCGCGCAGGTGGCGTTCCACGGCGGCGCGCTCCTCGGGGGCGAGGTCGTCGTTCATGTACTCGGACACCATGTGGCGGGCGTCCCAGCAGCGCAGGGGGACGCGGGGGAGGGCGCCGCGGCGTTCGGCGCCGGCGTCGAGGGCGGACACGAGCATCATGCGGCCCCTGCGCAGCCGCTGCTTCGCGGCGGGCAGGCCGATGCCGAGGCGCTCCGCGATCTGCGCGACGGTCCACCCCTCGATGTCGTGCAGGACGAGGACGGCGCGGTAGATGAACGGGAGGCGCACCAGGGCGTCCTCCAGCTCCTGCCGCGTCTCGGCGGCCTCGGTGACGGCGGCGGCGTCGACGACGTAGGCGTCGTCGCGCCACAGGGCCTCCACCTCCTCCGCCGGGATCTCGTTCCGGTGGCGGCGCAGGTGGTCGACCGCGACGTTGTGGAGGATCCGGTGCAGCCACGTCGCGGGGGAGGAGCGGCCCGCGAACCCGTCGCGGTTCTCGTACGCCCGCACGAACGTGTCTTGCACGAGGTCCTCCGCGGTGGCGGGGTCGCGGGTGAGGGTGAGGGCGAAGCGGTAGAGGCCGGGGGCCTCGGCCGCGACGAGGGCCTCGAAGCCGGCCGGGTCGAGGCCCCCGCGCGTGCCGCCGTGTGGGCGTGCGCCCAGGTCCGCCTCCCGGTCAGGCGTGCGTGGGGCGGCCCGGGTGGCCGCGCTTCACCGCGCACGTGTTGATCCGCAGCAGAGAGTAGAGGGGGCAGTAGCCGACGGCCGCGGTCCCGAGCATGATCGCCGTGACCGCCCACAGGACGATGCCGGTGACGCCGCCGGGGCCGAGCACGACCGCGAGGACGGCGGCGACCGCCGCCACCACCACGCGGAGACCCCGATCCCACTTCGCCAGGTTGCGCATCACGATCTCCTTCTCGGGAAGAGTGCCGATGACGCCCCATAGACGGCGCATGGGCCGCGAGGGATACCGCCCGGCGCGGGCCGAAGGTCCGGCATTACCGGTGACGGGCGGCCCAGGCGGCCGTGGCCGCCGCCGGGGCGGGCCCCTGCTACCCTCGGCCGCATTCGGGACGTGGCGCAGCCTGGTAGCGCACCTGCTTTGGGAGCAGGGGGTCGCCGGTTCGAGTCCGGCCGTCCCGATCGACGGGCCGCCACCGCGAGGGGGGCGGTCCAGCCGCGCCGCGCCGGGCGCCGGGCTCTCCGGCTTCGGTGAGTCGGCGCCGAGGCGCGCATCGAACAGGCGGTCCCGGTCGGCGCCGGGTGGATGAGCGCCGCCCCGTGGGCGCATCGCCCCTCGGGCGCGGGGCTGCGCGTATGCGACACCAGTGCCAACATTCTGCGACATGCGGACGCTCTATCTGCGCAACGTCCCGGACGAGGTCGTCGAGCGGCTCGAACGGCTGGCGGCCCGGGACGGCACCTCGGTCGGGGCGGTCGCGGTGAGGGAGCTCGCCGAGGTCTCGCGCCGGGCCGACAATCCCGCCCTGCTCGGCACGCTCCCGGATCTCGGAGTCGACGTCACGGCGATCCTCGACGACCTCGACGCCCGCCGCGGGGAGCGGTGATCGTCGTCGACGCGTCCGCGACGCTGTCGGCCCTCCTCAACGACGGCCCGGCCCGCCGCGCGCTCGCCGAGCAGCAGCTGCACGCCCCCATCTGATCGACGCGGAAGTGGCGAACGCGATGCGCCGCCAGGTCGCCGCCACGCAGCTCGCCGTGAAGGACGGGTGGGCCGCCCTCCGCGTCCTGCAGCGGCCGGATGTGACGCGCTACCTCGCCTGCGCGCTGCTCACGGCCGACGCGCGGCTCGCCCGGGCACCGGCAGTTCGTTGCGCGATCACGGTGCTGCCCCGGTAGCGACACGCCCGCCGCAGACCTGGCGTCGGCGAAATGCCCGGGAGTCGTGCGCCGGGCGGGGCACTCACGACCCGTCCCGGGGAGCGACGGGCCGGTCGCCGTCCGCCTCGAGGACGGCGGCGAGAAGCGTGATGCGCGCGGCGCGTTCGCGGGCTGGGGCGTCCTTCAACCCCAGCTTCCGGTACATGGTCGAGATGCGGTTGTTCACGGTCCCCAACGCGACGACCAGCCGGTCGGCGATCTCCTGGTTCGTGAGGCTCTGGGCCATGAGGCGGATCGTGTCCGTCTCGGCCGGGGTGAGCCTGTCCAGCCGGCGCCGGATCTCGGCGAGGTCCTCCGTGGTCGGCGCGGTCGCGGGAAGGCACGGCGCGAGTCGCGTACCCGCCCATGCGATTGCGCGGTCCAGGAGGGCGGAGTCGGGGGTACGGGGCCCGTGGGTCACGACGCCAAGCCTGCGTCCGTCGGGCGCGTGAAGCGGTGAACGGGTCGGTGAGGAGCGGAAGTCGAGCGTCTCACCCCCTGCGTCGAGCGGCGCGGTGGTCGACGCGCGCTCCGATGCGGCTCTCCCCGGGGCGTCTGATCCGAGGTGCAGGGTGATCGACGGGTCCCTGAGCTCCTCGCGGAGGGCTCCTTCGATGGCGTCAGGCGACTCGTCGGCCCGTGCATTCAGGGAAGACATGACCGCGGCCTCGACCTCGTGCCAGCGAAACACGGCGAAGCCGAAGAGGATGGGAAGGGAGAGGAACGCCCCTGTCTGGATCAGGGACAGGGCCTCCACGGCGCCGCTCCACGAGTGCAGGAGGAACGACAGGAAGGCGGTGCCGGCGATGAGCCACACCCCCAAGCGCACGACCTGGTGCGAGCCCCGGTGGAGCGCGTCGCGCATCCGGAAGCCCCTCTCGAAGAGGACGAGGCCGCATGCGGCCGCCGCGACGAGAACCACGGCCTGGGCATTCTGAATCCCGGCGGCGATCGCCGGGCTGTCGGAGACGAGGTGGTTCCTCCCGACGATCTCCGGCCGCACGAGGTTCGGCGCGGGGGTGAAGAGCACCCACAGCTGGCCCGCGACGGCGCCGACCGCGGTGAGCGCCACGAGTAGCCGCAGCAGCGCCTGCAGCCGCCGGCTCGGCCGGCGGTCCCGGCCGAGCGCCGCCGGGGAACGGCCGAGCGCGCCCCCTGGATACGCGAGGATCAGCGCGGTCACGAAGGGGACGTCCAGGAGGGCGATCACGTTCCCGATCGTGAAGAGCGTCGGATCGTCCGCCTCGTCAAGGCGCGCGAGAAGCCACGTGAGTCCCGCGAGCAGCGCGAGCGCGCCCTGCGGCCCCGGGTGGCGAACGCGGCCGTAGGCCCCGACGATCACCCATGACAACCCGGACAGGTAGAACAGCACCGCGCGGTCGCCGAGCGTCCCGAGCGACAGGACGATGAGGCCGAGCACGGCGGCGCCTGCGCCGATGCACAGCGCGAGTGGCGGAGACCAGGTCTCCCTGAGCAACCGATGTCCCAGTGAGCTCGAAGGCGCAGCGTTCACCGACGGCCTCCCAGGCTGCGGGGACTGACGACGGCCGCGGTGCCACCGGTCCGCCGCTCGGTCGCGCCGGTCGCGACCGCTCCAATGCGGAAAAACCTACCCTACGACACGGGGCTTCCGGCGCCGTCGCCGGCGTCACGCGGGGAAGCAGGAACTCGACCGCCGGGGCCACCGTGGCGACCGGCACCGGCGTCCGCGCCGTCGACGGCGACACCGCCCTCGTGAGGATCAAAGGCAAGCCGTGCGCGTCGACCTCGCCGGCGTCGCCGCGCCCGCCGCCGGCCGACGGACGGCGTCACGACGCCGACCCCACCCCCGCCCCGAGGCGCGGGCGGAAGCGGGCGTCACGGCCGCGCGGACCTCGGGGCACCGCGCCGGGCGGCCGCCAGGAGCCGCTCGACGGGGTGGCGGCGGACGAGGAGCGGGGCCTGCGCCGCCTGCGCCCCGATGCTCTCCTTGTACGACGTCGCGCCCGCGTGGCCCCCGCTGGGGTTGAGGTCGTGGACCATGAACCCCTCCCCGGCGAGCGCGGCGATGATCTCCCAGCTCAGAAGATGGGCCGCGCCCCGCACGACGTCCGTCCGGGCCGCCGCGTGCCAGGACACGGCGTGGCGATGCGCCGTGAACACGAGCTCCCCCGCGACCGGCCGGTCCCCGAGCCACGCGAGCCACAACCGGACGTGCGGGGAGGCGCGCCCATGGAGGATCTCGAAGAGCGACCGGTCGTACACCGACGACGGCGCCGCCCACCGTCGCATCGCCGCCCGGTACAACGCGTCGTAGGCCATCCAGTCCTCGAGGGTGCGCGCCTCCCTCACCGTGACGCCCGCGCGGCGGGCGCTCGCCGCGTACTGGCGTGGACGGCGGTGCCAGCGGGCGTGCGCCTCCTCCGCTCCGTGCCGGAGGTCGATCACGTAGGTGACCTCCGGCACGGCCCCGGCGAGGGACGCGACGGGCCCGGCCGGCTGGGTGGGGCTCTGACGCCAGACGAGCCCGCGGATCCCCAGGATCACCCCGGTGAGCGCCTCGACATGGGAAGGCCCCAACGCGTCCCGGCTCGACCAGCCGCCGTAGTTCCCCGCCGGCGACATGCTGAAGCGGCGGACGGGCAGTCGCCGCCCGCGCACCGCCGGGCCCGGCTCGAGCGTGAGCCCGAGGACGGCGGAGCGCCCGTCGGCGAACTCCACCCGGCGGGGCGCGGGGCGGGCCGCGCCCCGCGTATACGCGCACCAGATCTCGGACCACTCCGGACCGTGGAAGAACGTGGCGCCGGTGGACGCCGCATGGGCCTCGCGCCACTCGGCGAGGGTCGCCTCGCGCGTCGCGACGACCCTCGCGCCGCCGCCGCTCACCCGCCCCTCACGAGCCGCCCCCGGTCGCCCCCGGCGCCGCAGCCGCGCCCCGCCGCCGCGGCCGGAGCCCCCTGACCTCCGACACCAGCTCGGGCGCCCGCCACGCGCAGCACGGGACGTACAGCGCCGCTCCGAGAGCGACGAGGATCGCGAGCCGCGGCCCGGCCGGCACCCCGTTCGCGACCAATGCGAGCCTGCCGGCGAGGACCCCCGCCGCGAGGACGAGCGACGCCTGCACGATGCCCGCGACGCTGCGCCACAGGTCCATGAGGGAGCTCCCGATCGCGCGCGCCGTGAGCCGGGCGAGGGCGATCCACGAGAGCGTCGTCGCGATCGCGTAGCCGGTGGCCACGCCCACGATGCCCCAGTGCAGACCCACGCCGAACCCCACCAGGCTCAGCGCCAGCGCCGCCGCCGAGAAGCGCAGCAGCGTGCCCGAACGGTCCCGCGCCATCAGCAGGCTGCCGTTCAGGCTCTCGACCGACTGGAGAAGCCCCACCCAGGCCAGGATCTGGACGACCGGAGCCGCCCGGTCCCACCGCTCCCCGAGCACCACCTGCACGAAGTCGTGCGCCACGATCGCCAGGCCCACCATCGCCGGCGCGCAGATCGCGGCGACCAGGCGGCTCACGCGCAGCCAGGCCGACGCCAGCCGCGCCGTGTCGTCCTGGATGCGGGCGAAGGCCGGGAACAGAAGCTGGCGGATCGGGGCGGCGATCCGCTCCACGGGGACCAGCATCAGGTTGTAGGCGACCGAGTA
>JBFLWO010000019.1:0-12848 GCA_040757755.1 Actinomycetota bacterium | reverse complement strand
GGGCCGACCGCCGCCCCGCCGGCACCCGCCAGTACGCCACGAACCCGCGGAAATGGTCGATGCGCACCCAGTCGCACAGGTCCAGCGCACGGCGCAGCCGCTCCACCCAGAAGCGCCAGCCGTCACGGCGCATCGCCGCCCAGTCGTACACGGCGTTCCCCCACAGCTGGCCGTCGTCGCTGAACGCGTCCGGCGGCACGCCCGACACGAACCCCCGCTGGAAGAGCCGCGGGTGGGCGCGCTCCTCCACGCTGCCCGGCCCCACGTAGATCGGCACGTCCCCCAGGATCGCCACCCCCAGCCGGTTCGCGTACGCGCGAAGCTCCCCCCACTCGCGCCGGAACCGCACCTGGTCCGCCACCGCGCCACGCCCCGCGGCACGCGCCCAGTCCCCCAGCCAGTACCCCTCCGCCTCCAACAGCGCCCGCTCCTCCGCCGGGTCCACCGGCGCGTCGGGACGCGCCAGAAGCCCCGGCCAGCCGGCGAACGCGGACCGCGACCGGTACGGGGAGCCGCGCCGGTCCGGCGGGCCCAGCGGCAGCACCTGCCAGAACGACTGCCCCGCCTCCGCCAGCCACTCCACGAACCGCCGCGCCCCCACCCCCAGCCGGCCGCCCGGCAGGGACGTGGGGTGCAGCAGAACCCCGCTGCCGCGCGGAAGCTCCGCCCCGATCGCACCGGTCACCGCACCCCGCCCGCCGGTTACTGTCCAGTCCGCCATGACGACCGGAACCACGTCACACGCGGCCCGTCCCGTCAAGCCCCCGCCGCGGATCCGCATCGAGAACGTGTGGCCCGCCGTCGACTGCGGACGGCGCCCCGTGAAGCGCACCGACGGGGACACCCTGGAGGTGTGGGCCGACATCTACCGGGACGGCCACGAGGAGCTCGTCGCCGTCGCCCGCCACCGCGCACCCGGCGCCGCCACCGACGTCGAGGTGCCGATGCGCCGGCACGTCAGCGGACGGTGGCGCGCCGCCGTGCCCCTCGCCGGCCTCGGCACGCACACCGTCACCATCGAGGCGTGGGTCGACCGGGTCGCGTCGTGGCGGGTGGAGCTGTCGCGCAAGGCGGAGGCCGGGCAGGAGGACCTCGCGAGCGAGCTCGCCGAAGGGGCGGAGCTCGTCGCCGGCCGGCTGCGCGGCGTCACCGGCGACGACCGCGCCGCCATCCGCGCCGCCCTCGCCGTGCTGCGCTCCGACGCGCCCCAGCCCGAGCGCGTCGCCGCCGGCCTCGACCCCGACCTCGCCGACGCCCTCGCCCGCTGGCCCGACCGCGCCGAGGCGACCCGCGCCGACCCGCCGCTCCTCGTCGACGTCGACCGGGAACGCGCCCGCTTCGGCACCTGGTACGAGCTGTTCCCCCGCTCCTGGGGCGGGTTCGCCGGCGTCGAGGCGCAGCTTCCCCGCCTCGCCGAGCTCGGCGTCGACGTCCTGTACTTCCCGCCGATCCACCCGATCGGCACGACGCACCGCAAGGGCCGCAACAACTCCCCCACCGCGAAGCCCGGCGAGCCGGGAAGCCCGTGGGCGATCGGGTCGCCGGAAGGCGGGCACACCGCCGTGCACCCCGACCTCGGCACCCTCGACGACCTGCGCCGCCTCGTGCGGGCCGCCGCCGGCCACGGCATCGAGATCGCCCTCGACATCGCCCTGCAGTGCTCCCCCGACCACCCGTGGCTCACGGAGCACCCCGAGTGGTTCTCCCGCCGCCCCGACGGCACCCTCAAGTACGCGGAGAACCCGCCGAAGCGCTACCAGGACATCTACAACCTGAGCTTCGACACCGAGGCCTGGTGGTCGCTGTGGCAGGCGCTGCGCGACCTGTTCCTGTTCTGGGTCGAGCAGGGGGTGCTGGTGTTCCGCGTCGACAACCCCCATACGAAGCCCCTCCCGTTCTGGGAATGGGTGATCGCCGAGGTGCGCGCCGCCGCCCCCGAGGCGATCTTCCTCGCCGAGGCGTTCACCCACCCGCCGATGATGCAGGCCCTCGCGAAGGCCGGGTTCAGCCAGAGCTACACGTACTTCACGTGGCGCAACACGCGCGCGGAGCTGACCGAGTACATGCAGGAGCTCGCCGGCAGCCCCGTCCGCGAGTTCTTCCGGCCGAACTTCTTCGCGAACACCCCGGACATCCTGCACGCGTACCTGCAGCGCGGCGGCCTGCCGGCGTTCGCCGCCCGCATGGTGCTGGCCGCAACCCTGTCCCCCAGCTACGGCATCTACTCCGGCTTCGAGCACGGGGAGGGCACGCCGCTGCGGGAGGGCAGCGAGGAGTACCTCGACTCCGAGAAGTACGAGGTGAAGGAGCGCGCCCTCGACGGGCCGCTCCTGCCCCTGTTCGCCCGGCTCAACGCGATCCGCCGCGAGAACGCGGCGCTGCGCCGGATCGACGACATCGCGTTCCTCGAGACCGCCAACGAGCACCTGATCGCCTACGCGAAGGGCGCCGCCACCGGCCGCGGCACGATCATCACCTGCGTCAACCTGGACCCGTCCGCGCCGCAGGAGGGCGTCGTCGACGTGCCCGACGAGCTGGGCCTGCCGGACCGGTTCACCGTCACCGACCTTCTCACCGGCGTGGCGTACCCGTGGGGGCGGGGCCGCAACTACCTGCGCCTCGACCCCGCCGGCGTGCCCGCCCACGTGCTGCGGGTGGAGGCGTGACGGACGCGACGCGCCCGGCGGAGCCCGGCGGGCAGGCGCCCGGACGGTGGTTCGAGAGCGACCCCAACTGGTTCAAGACCGCGATCTTCTACGAGGTCCTGATCCGCGGCTTCCACGACGGCAACGGCGACGGCGTCGGGGACCTGCGCGGCCTCACCGAGAAGCTCGACTACCTGCAGTGGCTCGGCGTCGACTGCATCTGGCTCCTGCCGATGTACCCGTCGCCACTGCGCGACGGCGGCTACGACATCAGCGACTTCTACTCGGTGCACCCCGACTACGGCACCGTGGAGGACCTGCGGGAGTTCATCGCCCAGGCGCACGAGCGGGGCATGCGGGTCATCGCGGACCTGGTCATGAACCACACCTCCAGCGAGCACCCGTGGTTCCAGGAGGCGCGCTCCTCCCCGAAGTCCCCGAAGCGCGACTGGTACGTGTGGAGCCACACGGACCAGCGCTACAAGGACGCCCGCATCATCTTCGTCGACACGGAGACGTCGAACTGGACGTGGGACCCGGTGGCGGGCGCCTACTACTGGCACCGGTTCTTCAGCCACCAGCCGGACCTCAACTACGACAACCCCGAGGTCCAGGAGGAGATGCTGCGGGTCCTGCGGTTCTGGCTGGACCTCGGCCTCGACGGCTTCCGCCTGGACGCGGTCCCCTACCTGTTCGAGCGGGAGGGGACGAGCTGCGAGAACCTCCTCGAGACGCACGCGTACCTGAAGCGGGTGCGGCGCGAGATCGACGAGCTCTACCCCGACCGGGTGCTGCTCGCCGAGGCGAACCAGTGGCCGGAGGACGTCGTCCACTACTTCGGCATCGGCGACGAATGCCACATGGCGTTCCAGTTCCCCGTGATGCCCCGCATGTTCATGGGGTTGCGGCGGGAGGACGCCACCCCCATCGTCGAGATCCTCGACACGACCCCCGCCATCCCGGACGGCTGCCAGTGGGGCCTGTTCCTGCGCAACCACGACGAGCTGACGCTCGAGATGGTCACCGACGAGGAACGCGACTACATGTACGCCGAGTACGCGATGGACCCGCGGATGAAGCTGAACCTCGGGATCCGGCGGCGCCTGGCGCCCCTGCTGGAGAACGGCCACGACGAGGCGCGGCTCATGCTCGCGATCCTGTTCTCCCTCCCCGGAAGCCCGGTCCTCTACTACGGTGACGAGATCGGGATGGGGGACAACGTGTTCCTCGGCGACCGCGACGGGGTGCGCACCCCGATGCAGTGGACGGGGGACCGCAACGGGGGGTTCTCGCGTGCCGACTTCGCGCAGCTCTACCTCCCCCCGTTGATGGACCCCGTGTTCGGGTATCAGGCCGTCAACGTGGAGGCGCAGCTGCGCAACCCGAGCTCCCTGCTCCGCTGGCTGCAGCGGTTCGTCGCCATGCGCAAAGAGCACCCCGTCTTCGGCCTGGGGAGCTACGAGGCGCTGCGCCCGTCGAACCACCGCATCTTCGCCCACCTGCGCCGCTACGAGGCCGACACGATCCTGTGCGTCCACAACATGGCGCGCAGCGCCCAGGCGGTGGAGCTCGACCTGTCGCGCTTCGAGGGGCTCGTCCCCTACGAGCTTTTCGGCGGGGCGCGGTTCCCCCGCATCGGGGAGCTGCCGTACCTGCTCACCCCCGGCCCCCGCGGGTTCCTGTGGTTCGAGCTGCGGGAGGACGACGATGGGTGACCTCGGGGCGCGCCTCGCCGCCGGCGGCACGGAGCTCGTGGCGGAGGAGGGCCTGCGCGGCTACGTCGTGTCGCGCCGGTGGTTCGGCGGCAGGGCCCGCGACCCGCTCCAGGCGCACGTCGTCGACTGCGTGCCGATGCCGCCCGGCCCGCGCCCCCTGGCGATCGCGCTGGTGGAGGTGCGCTACCCGTCCGGCACGCACGACGTGTACCAGACAGTGCTGGGGGTGCGCGGCGAGGCGGGCAAGGTGCCGATCGGGGGGGCGGGGGGGGAGGAGCTGTACGACGCACTGGAGGACGGCACCTGCGCCCCCGCGCTGCTCGACGCCCTGCACCGCGAGGCGGTCCTCACGTCCCCCGGCGGCTCCACGGTGCGCTTCACGCGCGTCGACGGGCACGACGTCGACCCCGACGCCCCGGCCCGCCCGCTGGGCGCGGACCAGTCGAACAGCGCGATCGTGGCGGGGGAGGGCGTGCTGTTGAAGGCGTACCGGCGGCTGCACGCCGGCATGAACCCGGAGCTCGAGGTGCTGCGGTTCCTGGAGGAGCACGGGTTCCGGCACGCCCCGTCGCTGATCGGGTGGTGGGAGCACGCGAACGGCCCGCTGGAGGCGACCCTGGGGGTGGCGGTGCGGTTCCTGCGCGGCGCCGCCGACGGCTTCACGATGGCGCTCGACGCCCTGGGCACGGACCCGTCCGCGGCGGTGCCGCGGCTGCGCCGCCTGGGGGAGGTTACCGGCCGGCTGCACGCCACCCTGGCGTCCGACGCGCAGGACCCGCGGTTCGCGCCGGAGGAGCCGAGCGCCGAGATGATCGTCCTGGCGCAGGCGTCCCTCGACGACGAGATCGTCGATCTCTTCTCCACCCTGGTGGAGCACGAGCACCTGTCGGACCTCGCCGCCCGGGTGGAGGAGGTGCGCTCCCGGGTGCGGCTCGTGGAGCCCGCCGGGGACCTGGGGCTCAGGATCCGCCAGCACGGCGACTACCACCTCGGCCAGGCCCTGTGGCACGAGGGGGACTGGGTGCTGATCGACTTCGAGGGGGAGCCGGCCCGCGACATCGGGGAGCGCCGCCGCAAGCGCCTGCCGCTGCGCGACGTCGCCGGGATGCTGCGGTCCATCTCGTACGCGGCGTGGGTGGCGCGCCTGGAGCGCGGCACCGTGGTGAGCGACGCGTGGGAGGAGGAGGCGCGCGCCGCGTTCCTCGACGGGTACCTGCGGGTCGTGGAGCCCCTGCGGATCCTGCCGGCGTTGCGGGAGTCGACCCGCCGGCTGCTCGACCTGTTCGAGCTGGAGAAGGCCGTGTACGAGCTGCGCTACGAGCTGGGGCACCGGCCGGAGTGGGCGGCGATCCCCGCCGCCGGCATCGCCGCGCTCCTGGGGCGGGAGGGGCCGTGAGGCGCAAGGTGCGCGAGGAGGCGCGGCTCCTGGCGGAGCGGCTGCACGCCGACCCGCACCGGGTGCTCGGCATCCACGACGACGGCGGCGGCTGGGTGGCGCGCGCGTGGCGGCCCGGGGCGGCGGCGGTGCGGTGGGTGCCGGAGCACGGCGCGGCCGTGCCGATGGACCGCGTCGACGACCTCGGCCTGTTCGCCGTGACCCTGCCGGACCGGCCGGGCCGCTACCTGGTGGAGACGACCTGGTCCGGCGGGGGGCTGGAGCTGGAGCGCGACGCGTACGCGTTCCTCCCCACCCTGGGGGAGCTCGACCTGTACCTGGTGGGGGAGGGGAGCCACCGCCAGCTGTGGGAGCGGCTCGGGGCGCGCCGCCTGACCGTGGACGGGGTGGCGGGCACGGCGTTCGCCGTGTGGGCGCCGAACGCGCGCGGCGTGAGCGTGGTGGGGGACTTCAACCACTGGGACGGGCGCCGCCACCCGATGCGGTCCCTGGGCGCCTCCGGGGTGTGGGAGATCTTCCTGCCGGGGGTCGGGGCGGGCGCCGCCTACAAGTTCGAGATCCGGGCGCAGGACGGCAGCCTGCACCAGAAGGCGGACCCGATGGCGCAGTGGGCGGAGGTGCGTCCCCGCACCGCGTCGCGGGTGTTCTCCTCCCGCCACCGCTGGGCGGACCGGGAGTGGATGGCGGCGCGGCCCGCCCGCCGCCCGCACCGCGAGCCGGTCGCGATCTACGAGGTGCACCTGCCGTCGTGGCGGCGGCGGCCCGAGGAGGGCCACCGGCCCCTCACCTACCGGGAGCTGGCGGACGAGCTGGGCGACTACGTGGTGGACATGGGGTTCACGCACGTGGAGCTGATGCCGGTGACGGAGCACCCGTTCGACGGGTCGTGGGGGTACCAGACCACCGGCTACTACGCGGCGACGTCCCGGATGGGGGAGCCGGACGACCTGCGGGCGCTGGTCGACGCCCTGCACCGCCGCGGCGTGGGGGTGATCCTCGACTGGGCCCCCGCGCACTTCCCGCGTGACGACTGGGCGCTCGCCCGGTTCGACGGCACGCCGCTGTACGAGCACGCGGACCCGCTGCGCGGCGAGCACCCCGACTGGGGCACCCTCGTCTTCAACCACGGCCGCACGGAGGTGCGGAACTTCCTGGTGGCGAGCGGCCTGTTCTGGCTGCGGGAGTTCCACGTCGACGGCCTGCGCGTCGACGCGGTCGCGTCGATGCTGTACCGCGACTACTCGCGGAAGGAGGGCGAGTGGGTGCCGGGCCCGCACGGGGAGCGGGAGGACCGCGACGCGATCGGGTTCCTGCAGCAGCTGAACGTGATCGCGCACGCGGAGGAGCCGGGGGCCTTGGTGGCGGCGGAGGAGTCCACCGCCTGGCCGGGGGTGACGCGGATGGTGAAGGACGGCGGCCTCGGCTTCGACCTCAAGTGGAACATGGGGTGGATGCACGACACGCTGCGGTACTTCGCGCGGGACCCGGTGCACCGCAGCCACCACCACGACGACATCACGTTCGGCCTGCTGTACGCGTTCAGCGAGCAGTTCGTGCTGCCCCTGTCGCACGACGAGGTGGTGCACGGGAAGGGGTCGCTCCTGGGGCGGATGCCGGGGGACCGGTGGCAGCGGTTCGCGAACCTGCGCGCCCTGTACGGCCACATGTGGGCGCACCCGGGGAAGAAGCTCCTGTTCATGGGGGCGGAGCTCGCGCAGGAGGGGGAGTGGAGCCACGAGCACAGCCTCGACTGGCACCTGCTCGCCGACGGCATGCACGCGGGGGTGCAGGCCCTGGTGCGGGACCTGAACCGCGCGTACCGGGCGGAGCCCGCCCTGCACGAGGTGGACTTCCGGCCGGAGGGCTTCGCGTGGCTCGTCGCGGACGACGCGGCGAACAACGTGGTGGCGTACGCCCGGTTCCCGGAGGGGGAGGGGCGGCCGGTGGTGTGCGTCGCGAACCTGTCGCCGGTGCCGCGCGAGGGCTACCGGCTGGGGCTGCCGGCGGGGGGCCGGTGGCGGGAGCTGGTGAACACCGACGCGACCGTGTACGGCGGGTCCGGGATGGGGAACGCCGGCGTGGTGGTGGCGGACGGCGGCCCGCTGCACGGGCAGCCGGCGTCGGCGGCGCTCGTGGTGCCGCCCCTCGCCGCCGTGTGGCTGGCGCCGGAGGCGTGACGGCGGCGCCCGGGCAGGGGCGGCGCCGCGCCGTCCAGAATGGGCCGATGCGGGTGACGGTGCGGCGCATCGAGGGCCGGCGGGCGGGGACGGCGCCGCGGTGAGGGCCTGGCCGGGGCACCCGTACCCCCTGGGCCCGACGTGGGACGGGCGCGGCACGAACTTCTCCCTGTTCTCCGAGAACGCGCAGCGCGTCGAGCTGTGCCTGTTCGACGAGGACGACCGCGAGACGCGGATCGAGGTGACGGACCACACCGCCCACAACTGGCACTGCTACGTGCCGGGGGTCGGTCCCGGGCAGCGCTACGGCTACCGGGTGCACGGGGCGTGGGACCCGGGGGCGGGGCACCGGTTCAACCCGGCGAAGCTCCTGATCGACCCGTACGCGAAGGCGGTCGAGGGGCCCGTGCTGTGGGACGTCGCGAACGTGTTCCCGTACGAGCCGGGGGACGGCGACGCGGACCTCGTCCGCTGCGACCAGGACGACGCGGACGCGATGCCGAAGTGCGTGGTGGTGGACCCCGGCTTCCACTGGGAGGGGGACGCGCCCCCGGCGATCCCGTGGCAGGACACCGTCATCTACGAGGTCCACGTGAAGGGCTTCACGAAGCGGTTCCCGGGGATCCCGGAGGAGCTGCGCGGCACGTACGCGGGGCTCGCGTCCGACGAGGCGATCGCGTACCTGAGGGACCTCGGGGTGACCGCCGTCGAGCTCCTCCCCGTGCACCACTTCGTCGAGGAGCCGGAGCTCCCCGCCCGCGGCCTGACGAACTACTGGGGGTACTCGTCGATCGGCTACCTCGCCCCGCACGCGGAGTACGCGGCGACGGGGCGGCGCGGCGAGCAGGTGCGGGAGTTCAAGGGGATGGTGAAGGCCCTGCACCGCGCCGGCATCGAGGTGATCCTCGACGTCGTCTACAACCACACGGCGGAGGGCAACCACCTGGGGCCGATGCTCGCGTTCAAGGGCATCGACAACGCCAGCTACTACCGGCTCACCCCGGAGGACCGGCGCCGGTACATGGACTACACGGGGACGGGGAACAGCCTGAACCCGGTGCACCCCAGCGTGCTGCGCCTGATCATGGACTCGCTGCGCTACTGGGTGCAGGAGATGCACGTCGACGGGTTCCGCTTCGACCTGGCGTCCGCCCTGGCCCGCGAGTTCTACGACGTGGACCGCCTGTCGTCGTTCTTCGACGTGATCCACCAGGACCCGATCCTGTCGCAGGTGAAGCTGATCGCGGAGCCGTGGGACGTGGGGCCCGGCGGCTACCAGGTGGGGAACTTCCCGGTGCTGTGGACCGAGTGGAACGGCATGTACCGGGACTGCGTGCGGGACTTCTGGCGGGCGTCGACGCACGGGGTGGCGGAGTTCGCGACCAGGATCACGGGGTCGGCGGACCTGTACCAGAGCGACGGGCGGCGCCCGTTCGCGTCGATCAACTTCGTCACCGCCCACGACGGGTTCACCCTCGAGGACCTCGTGTCGTACAACGACAAGCACAACGAGGCGAACGGGGAGGGCAACCGGGACGGCACCCCCGACAACCGGTCGTGGAACCACGGGGTGGAGGGGCCGACGACGGACCCGCGGGTGCTGGGGCTGCGGGACCGGCAGAAGCGCAACCACCTGGCGACGCTCCTCCTGTCGCAGGGCGTGCCGATGCTCCTGGCGGGGGACGAGAGCGGCCGCACGCAGGGCGGCAACAACAACGCCTACTGCCAGGACAACGAGACGTCGTGGCTGGGGTGGGACGTCGACGAGCGTGGGGAGCGGCTGCGGGCGTTCGTGAAGCGGCTGATCCGGCTGCGGCGCGACCACCCGGTGTTCCGCCGCCGCCAGTTCTTCACCGGCGGGGAGGTGATGGGGTCCGGCCTGCGCGACATCTGGTGGTTCCGCGCCGACGGCCACCAGATGAGCCGCCGGGACTGGAGCCAGGGGGACCTGCGGGCGATCGCGGTGTTCCTGAACGGCGAGGAGATCCCGGACCTCACCGGCCGGGGGGAGCGGCAGATCGACGACTCGTTCATCCTCCTCATGAACGCGGGGGAGGACGACGTGCGCTTCACGCTGCCGCCGAAGCGGTTCGGCAACCGGTGGCTCCTGGTGCTGTCCACCGCGGAGCCCGAGGCGACGGAGGGGTCCCGCGCCTACTCCGCCCGCGGCAGCGCCGACGTGCGCAGCCGGTCCCTCCTGTTGCTACGCCGCTCGTGGTGACGCCGGCGGGGTTGGAGCGCGGGCGGCATCCGGTGCGCGCCCGAACCTTGTGTCCCGAAAGGAAGCAAGATGCCGAGAACCACGGTGTTCGCTCTCGGGATGGGAGCCGGATTGGCGATGGGTGCCGCCGTCTTCGCCATCGGCGTCGGCGGCGGAGACGCGGGTGAGCTGCGGGCGCCGACCACCCGCGAGGAAGAGCCGGCGATCGTGCCGACGCCGGAGGGGCCGGTGCGATTGAAGCTCGGCGACCTGGATGCGCGAAGCCTCGAGTTCGCCGGATCGACGACGAGCGCCACGGTGTTCACCGGGCTCAGCTCCGAGAACGGCTTCACCTGCGTGATCGTCGCCTTCCGAGACGAGTTGGGGTCAGCCGCGACTGGATGCGATCCGGTGAGCGTGGCGGAGTCCCGCGGGCAGTTCATTCAGGTGGAGAAGGCCGACGGCTCGGCGATAGGCGCGTATCGCAGCCTGAAGCCCGTCCTTGCGGCCTCCGTCAACGGGAAGCCGGCGTCTGCGGTCGGCGGAGTGGTCTCGTTCGAGGTTGCACCGAACTCGGTCGCCACCGTGGTCGTCGAGACCGAGGCCGGGATCGCGACGCGGAAGGTCCGCACCGGTGGACGCCTGCAGTAGGAGCCGGCAACCGGTGGCTGCTGGTGCTGTCCACCGCGGGGCCCGACGCGAGCGCCGCGCCCGCGGCGGGCGCGCAGGTGTCACCGCGTTGTGCGGCCTCACCGTCATCGGGCTCGGCGCCTGCTCGGGCGACGACCGGCCGCCCCCTCCGGACGAGGTGGTGGTGCCGCCCGTCCGGGGCCTGTCGCTCGAGTCCGCCGTGACGGCGATCTGCGGGCGTGGGCTCACCTTCTCCTTGCAGGAGACGCAGCGCCGCGGGGCGCGTGTCCCGACGGTCGTCGGCACGACGCCACCCGCCGGGACCCGGGTCCCGAGAGGGGCGGCGGTCACGATCCGGGTCGTCTTCGACGGGGTTGTGGCCGTGAAGGTGTGTGGCTAAGTGACCCCTGAAACGGGTCGTTGGCGGGTCGCGCGTCGCGCCCAGCGATGCGCGACCGTCATCGAGACGGGCATCTGGCCAAAAGACATTCGACGATCGAGCGCATCACGCTGAAGAATCGTCAGGGAACCCTCCGGCGAGTCGTCGTGCGACGAGACTCTTCAGCGCTCACCTAGAGGCGCTCCACGGCGGCGCGCAGGTCGTCGGCCATGCCGGTGTGGCCGAACTTCAGGGCCTGGTCGATGCCGCGCAGGTAGGCGTCGGCCGCCTCGTCGGCCCGGCCGAGCTGCGCCAGGCACTCGCCGAGACGGCCCCACGCGTTCCCCTCGTCCTCCGCCAGGTCGAGGTAGGCGCGGAACTCCTGCGCCGCGTCCTCCCACCGTCCCGCCTTGTACAGCTCGTGCGCGTATCCGAAGCGTGCCCGGGCCTCGCCGGGCGCCGCCTCCGCCAGCCGCGCGAAATACTCCAGTCGATCGTGCACCCGCGCCTCCCCGGGGGTGGACTGAATGATGAGCGAGACTAGTGTGGCGGGCGTCATCCTCGCCGCCGGATCCTCCCGCCGGCTCGGCACCCCCAAGCAGCTCCTGCCGCTCGACGGGCGCCCCCTGCTGCAACACGCCGTCGACGCCGTGCACGCCGCGGGCGTCACCCCGATCGTCGTCGTGCTCGGCCACGCCTCCGACGACGTCCGCGCTGCGCTGCGACTGCCACCCGGCGCACGCACCGTCGTCAACCCGGACCACGCCCACGGGCAGTCCACCAGCCTGCGCGCCGCGATCCTGCACCTGGAGGAGACCGGCCCGCCGGTCGACGCCGTCGTCGTCGCCCTCGGCGACCAGCCGCGCCTGCGGCCCGACGCCGTCCGCGCCCTCGTCGCCGCCCACGCCCGCGGCGGCGCGCGGATCCTGCAGGCCCGCTACGGCGGCCGCCCCGGCCACCCCGTCCTCATCACCCGGGACGCGTTCCCCGACATCCTCGCCGTGACCGGCGACCAGGGGGCCCGCGCCGTCATCGCCGCGGACCCCGGGGCCGTCGCGGGTGTCGAGGTCGGCGGTGACCCGCCGGACGACGTCGACACCCCCGCCGACTACGCGCGGCTCACCGGCCGCGACTAGTGCCGCTCCCGGTAACGTTCGCCCCGTTCTGGCGAGCGAAGAGTCCGCCGGACGAGGACGCAGGCGAGGCCCGTACCGGGAGTACGGGCCGAGCCGAGGACAACGCTCCCGCCCACCGTGGTCGGTGAGTCACCGGGGAATCCGGCGGTGCTCTGCAGCCGCCAGAACAGGGCAGATGTTGCCGGGCGCGGCACTAGACCCTCACTCCGCCGGGACGCTCTCCGCGAGGGCGATCGCCTGCTCCAGGTCCAGGCCCGCCCGGGCCGCCATGAAACACGCCACCGGCGCCGCCTGGCGCTCCGACGCGTGCGCGGCGACCGCCGCGAGACGCAGAAGCGCCTCGAACTCCTCGTCCGTCGGTGCGGCGGTGCCCGTGGCGGCCGCGAAACCCTCGAGCCACGTCCTGGCGGTCATCCCATCCCCCTCGTCGAAGTCCGTCGAACACCGGCCGGTGCGCGCACGCCCGGCCGCCACGCCCGGTTATCGCACGGAACCCGGCGCCGGGCACGCCGCCGCGCGGGCCAACGCTACGCTTCGCCCGTGGCATCTGACGCGCCCCGCGGATCCGTC